>NZ_JCAALS010000029.1:0-87131 GCF_059686975.1 Paenibacillus xinjiangensis
TTGTCAAGTTCTTTTAATCTTTTTCACGCAAAAAAAGAGCAGGCTATCTTTCGATAACCTGCTCTTTTACATAGTTATTTGGTTCAGCACCTTAACTTAATGACATTGACCTGCGCGGTGTCTCTTCTGATAAGTTTGATGGAGGCGAGCCGTGTGCCGCCAAATGATGATTTAAATGTTTCGCAGCCCTATTTATTATCCTCTAACTAACTTCGTACGCAGCTTATTAGAAACGAACTCGATCAATAGAATAAGGACAACTAAACCAATCAGGATCGATCCAACCTGATCCCATTTGTAGCCTCTCATTGCAAAGATAAGCGGCGCGCCAATGCCGCCAGCGCCAACAATCCCTAGAATCGTAGCTTCACGCATATTCATGTCAAAGCGATAAATCATGACAGATAAGAAAACGGAAAACAGCTGCGGAATAATGCCAAACCGGATTTTCTCAAAGGTTGTACAGCCAACGGAGGACATAGACTCCAGTACACGTTGATCAACCTCCTCTATAGCATCCACATATAGCTTAGCTAGCATGCCTATAGAGGTAAGTCCTACTGTTAACACCCCTGCGAACGCTCCGGAACCTGTAACACGGATGAACATCAAGCCGTATACAAGCGCCGGAATTGTACGAATCGCAATTAGCAGCAGTCTTGTTACCCAAGATACCGGCTTAGGGACAATATTAGACGCGGCTAGAAAGGCAAGCGGGACAGCTAGAACTGCACCGACAATCGTTCCTAGGAATGCGATTGCTATCGTCTCTACTAATAGATACAACACACTTTGCTTGGTCATATTGAACAGCAGATCTAGATCAGGATGGGTTAGCCCGTACAAAATATTTTTGGCAATCGTAAGTCCGCCTTGCCCCATATTGCTAAAGTTAACTGTAGTGAGAGACCAAATAAATAAAGCTGCAACAATTGTTGCTATAGTCGCTATATATAATTGGTTTCGAGGTGCAGCTAACAATTGCTTCTCAATGTGATTCATTTGCTTAACGTCTCCTCTAGATTAGCTTTTTTCGGAAATGCTCGCTGACTCTCTCGATTAGGTATACGGTCACAATCAGTACCAGAATAATTAAGCCGACCGATGGATAATCGCGCCAGCCAAGTCCCTCACTGATTAATAAGCCTATACCCCCTGCTCCGACATATCCAAGAATGGCCGCATAACGCACATTTCCTTCAAAGCAATACAGTGATGTCGAGATATAGCCTGGCAGCACCTGGGGCATGATTGCGAAGCGGAAGGCTTGTAGTCTTGTCATTCCAACCGACTCCATCGCCTCGAAGGCGCCCATATCCACATTCTCAATTTGTTCATACAGCAGCTTGCCCACATAGGAAATGGTGAACAGCATAATGGCTACCGTTCCTGCCATCGGTCCAAGGCCAAATACGAAGGTTGCAATTAACGCACTGACAAGTGTCGGCAATGTCCGTAGTAGACTGAGCAGTGTTTTGCTCACTACAATTATGATTTTTGAGCTTGTAATATTAGAAGAAGCAGCTACTGCTATGGGCAGCGCAAGCAAGGCTCCGAGCATCGAGCCGAGCAGCGACATTTTAATCGTATCAAGTAAAGGGTTCCAAATATTACTCAGGGTACTCCAATCTGGCGGAATCATCTGTTGAATAATAATAAAGAATTGATTAATCCTCTTCACAAGCATTTCAAAGCTAAATCCTGTAAACTCTGCGGATAGTACCGCACCTATAACAAGAAGAATAACAATGAGCGGTGTTCGCGAACGCTCCTGAAGCACAGTCTTTCCGTTAGGCAGCTTTATTGTCTTAGGAGGAAATAACTTATTAACCATAAGCTGCCCGCTCCTCCACCGCTTTCTCCGACTCCCATTTACCGCCGTAAATCTCCTGCAGAATAGCTTGTGTTACCTTAGAGGCTGCCCCGTCGAATACAACCTCTCCCTTGCGAATACCGATCACTCGGTCTGCATATTCGAGTGCAATCTCAACATGATGAATATTCATAATGACGGAGATATTCATCTCCTTGTTAATTCTCTTGAAATCGTCCATCACGATGCGTGAGGTTACAGGGTCAAGTGAAGCTATGGGCTCATCAGCCAAAATAATATCAGGATTTTGTGCAAGCGTACGCGCTAACGCCACACGCTGCTGCTGTCCACCCGATAATTGGTCCACACGAACGAAGGCTTTATCCAGAATCCCTACTTTATCAAGGGCTTCCAGTGCTTTGATTCTATGCTGCTTGGTAAATACCCCTGTTACTTTTCGCCACATCGGAAGCCCCGGTACGAAGGATACGAGAACGTTATTAATCACTGTCGTGCGTGTTACTAGGTTGAAGGATTGAAAGATCATTCCTATCCTGCGGCGGAACTGGCGGATATGCTTCCCTTTGAGCTTAGATACATCAACGTTGTCGACCATGATTTTCCCTTTTGTAATGTCATGTATGCGATTAATGCAGCGGATAAGCGTAGATTTACCGGCTCCCGAGAGTCCAATAACGGCAACGAATTCACCTTGTTCAATTGTCAGATTAATATTAGTTAATGCATTTGTGCCATTGCTGTATGTTTTCTCCACATTGATAAACTCGATCATCGGAACCTTCATTCCTTTAGCCATAAATTTTGAATAATAAAAATGAGAACATCATGAAATGATGATGTCCTCATTGTGGTTTCATGCAAGCTTTGTCATTACACTATTTGCTATTGCGGATGAATTCTTGTGCTTTACGCTCATTATCATAATCGGAGGATTGAGCAACTTGGTAACCTTCATGCGAATAGATGGCAATAACTTGCTTACCTTCTTCTGTTCCTGCAATCGCGATGAATGCTTCTTGAATGGCCTTCTTCAACTCATCGTTCATGATTGCCGAGTTTTTGCTCACACTAACGGTGTCGTTGTAGATAGGCTGCGTAACCGCAATAACGTTGGTTTGATCCCAGATGGAACCTGTGCCACCTAAATCAGTTGTCCATTTCTCTTCATTGTCACGACGAGCATCCGCGTAAGCTACGATCACATCAGATTGTCCTGCAGCTAGGCGTGCGAATGAGCTGCCATAAGAATCTGATTGTGTAACGTATGCAAGATCCGTCAATTTCTTGTTATATTTCTCTTGCAGCCATAGTGTCGGATAGATATAGCCAGCTGAAGAGGATGAAGACATGACAGACCAGTTAGCGCTGTTAAGATCTTCCCAAGTCAGCTCTTCACCATTGTTTACTTTAGCTGCAAGCTCTTGTCCTTTAGGGGAAGGACCTGCAATAAAGAGAGAACGATAATAAGTCGCTTGTTGATCGTCTAGGCCTGTAGTTGGCTTGTTATCGTTCCAGTCCTTCGCATTCTCCGAGTCATTAGACAGAGCCTTACGAGTGGATGTTAGAATAACCTCTGCGCCATCATCGTACAAAGTATAAGTACCACCAGGAATCAAACCTACGTCCGTCGTACCTGCGCTAAGCGCCTCGCCTACCACCTCATAGGTTGTACCTACGTCGATCTGAACCTCACCTACATTAAATCCTTGAGTTGCAAGTTGATTGATCAGCAATTCTTTTAATGGCTCTGTCGCTGTAATAATCTCATCAGGATCCTTGGACGGAACGAAGCTTACCTTAAGAACTTCAATTTCTTTGTTAGCATCTTCCGCTGGCTGCTGTGTTGCTGCCGAATTTCCGGAACCTGTGTTTTCACCATTAGATGCATTATTAGCACCACAGCCTGCTAGCAAGCCGATTGTGAGCACAGATGCTAATAGAATCGTGAATCTCTTTTTCATTTTCAAAAAACCTCCACCCGTTTTATCTATATTTTCGATGTTCTCTCGCACTCCAAAATTATAAAACCCAATAATTAACTATATATAAAGATAGAGTATAGGTTTTGTAAATTTCATTATATTTAATAAAGTAAGTATATGGGTGTGGTAGAATGTGTTTGTCTTAAATCATATTTAGTAGAGGAAGATGTACGATGCCCAATCCTACATGCGAGGTTGTCATTCTTGAATCAAGTGACCTTCACGGTTACATACTGCCCCGAAGCTATGCTAATCTTAGCGTTGTTGGTTACGGCTTCGCCCGTATTGCTAGTATTGTAAAAAAGCTGCGTGAAGCACATCCTTACACGCTGCTGATCGATAATGGAGATTGCTTGCAAGGCACCCCGCTTACCTATTATCATGCTAGGATTAACAGTGAGCCTGCGAATCCAGTAATCTCATGCATGAACGAGCTTCGCTATGATGCAGCCATACTTGGCAACCATGAATTTAATTATGGACTCTCTTATTTGCGCGATGCTGTCCATTCATCAGCCTTTCCATGGTTATCTGCCAATATTATAGCTAGCGCAACTGAGGCTCCACTATTCGAGAAGCCGTATATGGTGAGAGAGCTGGATAATGGCTTGCGAATCGGAATACTAGGCTTGACCACCTCCTATATTCCACATTGGGAGCAGCCTCAGCATATTGAGGACTTACGTTTTGAAGACCCCATAGAAACCGCACAGCGATGGGTGAAGCATATGAAGCTAGTGGAAGGTGTCGATATCGTCATCGTATCCTACCATGGCGGCTTTGAACGTGATTTAGAGACCGGCCTGCCTACAGAGCCATTAACGGGTGAGAATGTTGGATATGCGCTGTGTGAGCAAGTGGACGGAATTGATGTGCTGCTGACAGGCCATCAGCATCGTGCTATTGCCGGCTGTACAATAAACGGGGTCTGCGTCGTACAACCAGCCAATGAAGGCCGATTCTTAGGTAAAGTTACCCTACAGGCCGAGAAGGTTGGTGATACTTGGCACTTGACGAATAGTCAGTCAGAGTTAATGGATGCAGCAGAATATGAGCCGGATGAAGCAGTCGAAGCGATTGTATCTGATATCGAATCGCTAACACAAACGTGGTTGGACAAGCCGATTGGTTTTGCCGAGAGAGACATGCTCATTAACTCACCTGAAGAAGCCCGCCTCAGGGAGCATCCACTAATTGAATTCATCAACAAGCTGCAGATGGATGTCGCCGGGGTTAACATCTCCTGTACCGCCCTGTTCGACAACCTGTCGCCCGGCTTTGGAGAACAAATCACTATGCGTGACATTGTGTCGAATTATGTGTATCCGAATACGTTGAAGGTCATCCGCATCTCAGGGGGCGATATTCGTGAAGCGTTGGAGACAACAGCGGAGTATTTCGAGCTCGATGCGCAAGGCAGCATCGTCGTGAATGAATCCTTCCTGCAGCCTAAGCCCCAGCATTTCAATTATGATATGTGGGAAGGCATCGACTACCTATTGGACATCTCCAGACCCATTGGGCAGCGGGTTATCCAATTAGAGCAGTTCGGCCAACCACTCGCAGACAATGAACTATTTGACGTAGTCATGAATAACTATCGTGCTGCAGGCGGCGGCAACTACACCATGTTCCAGGGAAAGCCTGTCGTTAAGGACATCCCCACAGATATGGTCGAATTAATGGCCGATTATATTCAGGCACGCAGCCCTATTACAGTAGGTACAAATAATAATTGGCGGATCGTAAATGGCAATGTTGATTGAGGGTGAATGAGACATCACGACAGGTCTGCTTAAAATATAACAAGAACCCGACTGCATTGCGGTCGGGTTTTTGTACGGCACCTGCTGCTTTGAAAAAAAAGCGTTCGGACTTCGCCCAACGCTGCTGTGTGCCTTATCGGGATGTCTAAGCTCCGTCAACTGTGATAACGTCGCCATTGATAAACTTCGACTCGTCCGACGCGAGGAATAGAGCGGTATTCGCGATATCATCCGCTTCGCCGCTGTTGAACGGGCCAAGATCACCGAATGTAACCTCTCCAAAGGATCAAGCGTACCCATATTAGCTGGATTGCCGTCAAAAGTAGTTTCAAATAGGAGGGATAAATCTTTAATTTGTCTAGTTTTATATATGTGCTTATCTTCTATAATCTACTCAGATGAGAAATGTATGCGCTTACTTCACGTTGTCTACTAGAAGGAGGTGACAGTCAGAAGTTCACCAAGTATGACACAGGATACGTTATATATGTAGGTTAAGTAGTGACAAAAAAATATTTCAGGAGGTAGATTATGTTTAAATTTAAAAAGAAAATCTTGACGGTATTGATTGCAGCTTCAATGAGTATTAGCTTGTTTGCAGCATCCGCAAATGCAGCGACAGACTATTGGCAGAATTGGACCGATGGTGGCGGGACAGTAAATGCTACGAATGGAACTGGTGGCAATTACAGTGTTACATGGACAAATACCGGGAATTTTGTTGTCGGTAAAGGCTGGACTACCGGATCTGCATCTAGGACGATAAACTACAATGCCGGCGTCTGGTCGCCATCCGGCAATGGGTATTTGACTCTCTATGGGTGGACTAGAAACTCACTCATCGAATATTACGTCGTTGATAGCTGGGGCACTTATAGACCTACTGGAACGTATAAAGGCACCGTGACCAGTGATGGGGGCACATATGACATATATACGACTACTCGAATCAACGCTCCTTCCATTGACGGAACTGCAACGTTTACCCAGTTCTGGAGTGTCCGACAGTCGAAGAGAGCGACCGGTAGCAACGTCGCTATCACTTTCAACAATCACGTTAACGCATGGAAGAATTATGGAATGAATCTGGGGAGCAACTGGTCTTACCAGGTGTTAGCGACAGAGGGATATCAAAGTAGTGGGAGCTCTAACGTAACGGTGTGGTAACTGGTCAACTGCAAGCAGAGCAACTGATGGGCACCAGACCGTTTCCAACCTATTGAGAAAGTCTTTTTACCATTGAAATGGATAAGGCCTGCAGGCTTCACAGTCAGCGGCCCTATCCATTTCAACACCTATACCTATTCCTATTCGTTTAAAGGAGACCTATCAATGAGAAAGCTATTAATTTTCCTTTTAATAGCCATAACAGTTGTCGTCAGCGGTTGTTCGCAAGAAAAGACTGAGAAGAATGAAAAGACTAAGAATGATAACCTTGTATTAGTCGAAGGCGGGACTTTTATAAACACCAAGTCCAACTACTATGGAGAAAGTGTAACGCTATCAAACTTTTATATCGGCAAATATGAGGTAACGCAAAAAGAGTGGATTGAGGTAATGGGAAGTAATCCGTCACAATTCAAAGGAGACAATTTGCCGGTAGAAATGGTAAGTTGGTATGACGTTGTTGATTACTGTAATAAAAGGAGCATAAAAGAGGGCTTAAAACCTTTTTATCATATAGACAAAAATAAAAAAGACCTGAATAATAAGAGCGATAACGATAATATAAAATGGACAGTAACGATCAATGAGGGAGCTAATGGTTACCGATTGCCGACAGAAGCGGAGTGGGAATATGCTGCAGGCGGAGGTCAGGTGAGCAAGAGTTACACATACAGCGGAAGCAATAATGTAGATGAAGTAGCCTGGTATTGGAAGAACGCAGGAGATAAATACTTATCTGGAGATTGGAACTGGCCGATCATAGAAAACAACCATAATAAAACAAAATCTATCGGTGTCAAGAAACCCAATGAATTAGGACTTTATGATATGTCAGGTAATGTAAGAGAATGGTGCTGGAACTGGTACGAGGATCTGGATAGTAATAGCGGTTCATTCCGGATTGTAAAAGGCGGCGGCTGGATCGGCGGCGTCAATAACAACGAGTTAGCTTTTCGGGGCAAATTCGAGGCGAATGGCATTGGTCCCGATCAAGGTTTTCGTGTGAGTCGCGGCGAGTAAGGAGCCCGAAAAAACAACTGAAGGATTACAATTTAAAATAAAACGGGCCATTCGCCAATATGTCATCGGCGAAGCGGCCCGTTTTTATTGTTTGTTATTATTGGGAGGCAGCGGTTCTTTTGTTTGCCAAATCAAGCACAGCGGGATAAAATGTAACCAATATAAAACAACATAAACGTGATCTGCCTGTAAATCTATATTATGAAAGGGGAGCTATTCTCCCAACATCTAAAGTTTTCAATATAAAAGCTTTATTTTGTACACTTTTAAACATTGCAGCCTATTTTACAATTATATATGTAAGCGCTTAATCATATGTGGTATTACTTTGATATAACTTGAATTTGATGCAATTGGGCCAAATAAGTGCGTTTTCAGATAGGAGTGAGGGCATGTGGAATGTTCTTCTGGTCGATGATGAGCCAGGGGTCCTAGAAGGGCTGAAAAGTATGATTGATTGGGAAAGCTCCGGCTTTCAAGTCTGTGGAGAAGCATTAAACGGTCTGGATGCACTGAGGCTGATTCAGGAGCTGCGCCCCGAGTTGGTCTTGACAGATATTCGGATGCCGGTAATCAATGGCTTGGAGTTGATCGAGAAGACGAATCGGCTGCTCCCCCATCCCCCTAAATTTATTATATTAAGCGGCTATGACGACTTTCAATATGCACTCGCAGCAACACGTCAACGGGTAGCAGAGTACTTGCTTAAACCAATCGACGATGAAGAGATCGAGGCGTTATTGGTCAAGCTTAACCGACATTTACAAGAGGAGACTGCCACTGAGCAGAGCCGCAAGAACCAGCATTCTTTTGCCATCAACCATTTGGTTAACCGTCTCATTCAAGGCGAATACAATCCGGGTCTAGAGCAGCAAGTCCGCCTGTCGTTACAGCTTCAAGGGAAGCCTGAGGAATTAAGGTGCATATTAATTGACACGTTCTCATCCCCTTTCGATTTGAGGCCACAGGTTGCTGACTATTTCTCTCAGGATATCGTTTGTTCCTTCCAGGACAGCACCGGAAGAACGGTATTGCTGATTCAAGCTTCTTCGAATGCCGATGGAAAGCTTCAGGAAACGGCCGTTCAGCTTCACACGGATTTAGTGGCTAAGCTGGGCCAACCGGTCATTATAGCTATCAGCGTTACAGGGGAAGGAATCCAAGCAATCCGAGAGTTATATTTGCAAGCGCTGGAAGTCCGGAAGCGGAAACGAACCCAAGGTAAAAGCGGCGTATTTTATTATCACGAGGTTGAGAAGAGAAACCAGCATGATGACGTGTCCAAGCTTAAATTCAGACAGCTGCAGGAGATGGTGATCGATGGAAGCTCAGCAGCAATCGAAAGCTGCGTAGAAGAGGCATTCGCTTCGATTGCTGCTGGTAACCTGCCAGATGTCGAAGTGGCTAGAGCCTATTCAGCGGATCTGGAATTGACGATATGCAGGCTTCTGGCCGAAAGGAACGGAAACCCGGATACGTTTATGATGAAGCTGCAAGGAGAATTCGGTAGTCTGGGCGATAAGGAGGATTATCCGGCTCTGAAATTCTATGTTCGCTGCCTATGCTTGAAGACTGCTAACGTCCTGCATGAATTAAATCAGCAAAATGAGAATAACACCGTATTTCATGTGATCCAATATGTGGACCGTGAGTATCGCAGCAAGCTGCACCTGCTTGATTTGGCTAAGCATTTTCATATGAATTCAACGTACTTAGGGCAATTGTTCAAGAAGCATACGGGGAAATCGTTCAACGTGTATTTGAATGAGAAGCGGATTGAGGAAGCGAAGCGACTGTTAAAACGAACTCAGATGAAAATATCCGATGTTGCACAGCAGGTAGGATACCCGAACGCAGACTATTTCGTCAATAAATTCAAAATGCACACCGGGGTATTGCCTTCAGTATATAAGACGGATTTCGAGACTAGGAAGCACTAGTGGCAGGGATGGTGTACAGATGAGAGGAAGAAGATTCAGATTCGGTACAATTGTGAACGATATTCCTTTGAATTACAAGTTTTTTCTTATTTTTTTCGTGGGCATTCTTCTGCCGATTATTGTCATTAATCTGCTGTTCATGGACCGAATGTCTGATCTGATCAAATCGCGCGAGGAGCAAAATGTTGAAATATCGCTAGAGCGAGCAAGAAAGGATATTGACGATTTTATAGACGGCGGAGTGGCTGTCAGCCATGCCCTATACACCGATAAGACGTTGTATGAAATGCTGGACCGTACCTATGACAATCAGGTCGATTTCTATGAGGCATTCGATGAACATCTTCGAAACCGGATGATCGGGTATATTCCAGTCAATAATCAAATTTCAAGAATCAGCGTTTTTACGGACAATCAATCAATCGTGTCGGGAGGCAACTACCACGTGATCAATGATACTGTGCTGCAAAGCGACTGGTACAAACAGTGGGAAAAGTCAACGGATCCGGTAATCGTCTCAGCATACCGGGGAGCTGAAGTGAGTGATGTCGTTTCGACTGTCCCCTATTTCAGCATCATTGAACGGATGGACTATTATGATTCATACAATAAATATGACAAGCTGCTTCGAATCGATATCGACCTTAGTAAAATTTACGATGTAATTATGCGGGAAAAAGATTATTTGAATCTGTTCTTGGTCAATGACCGTGATCAGATTATTATGTCGGCCCAAAGTGGATACCAGAGGGGGAATATCGAGGATGCTTACCCTGTATTTAAGCTGCCGGAGTTATACAACCAAGAAGATGTCCATGCGGTAGCGGTCGGCACAGCCAAATATGTGAAGGGATGGCGGTTGATCGGACTTACGCAAGGGACGCAGGTTTCGCATGCAATGCTGGACATGAGGCTGTTCGTAGCGGTTCTGGCTGCAGCCGTCAGCTTGATCGCATTTATTTTCATCTACGTCATGCTCAGATCCTACAATTACCGGGTGAAGCGGCTGTCCCGGCATATGCAGAAGGTGACGAACGAGAAGTTCGAACTGATTCGAATGGATGAGGGCCACGATGAGATCGGCGGCTTGATTCAGAATTTCAACATGATGACAGCGAGAATCAACTCGCTTATCAACAACGTGTATAAGCTGGAAATTCAGAAAAAAAGCCTGGAGACGGAGCGTGTACAGGCCGAGTTGAATTTTTTGCAAAGCCAGATGAACCCCCATTTTCTGTTTAATACGTTAAACGCTATTCTGGTTGCATGCACGAAGCACAACTACGCTGATGTGACAGATATCATTAAAAGCTTGTCCAAGCTGCTCCGGCGATTACTTAGCTGGAAAGAGGACATCGTGTCACTTCAGGAAGAAATGATGTTTATCGAGATGTACCTCAAAATCGAAAAATTCCGGTTTAGAGATAAGTTTGAATTCGAATTCGATATCGACAAGGAAGCACTGCGCTATAAAATTCCGAAGATGAGCATTCAGCCGTTCGTCGAGAACGCTTGCAAGCATGGCATACAAGCCTTATATGGGGTGGGAACGGTTAAAATCTGCGCTTCAGTTGATCATCATCGGCTCAGGATCGCGATTACCGATAATGGAATAGGCATTGAGGCCGACAAGCTGAAAGAAATGATGATGTCTATCCGCAATGAAAGCTCGTCCGAGACGAGTATCGGAATTCGGAATGTGTATCGCAGACTGGAGCTTTATTATAACGAACAGGTGCTTTTCGATATCGTGAGCCAGCCGAATGAGAAGACAAGAGTTTCTTTTGAAATTCCAATAAAGCTGCTTCAGCAGCTAGACAATTCTGACGAGGGAGAGAGCAGAACACATGCCCTATAAAGTGTTGTTAATTGATGACGAGCCAGGCGCTCTTGAAGGCATGCAGCTGTGGATTAATTGGCAGGAGCTCGGCTTCGAGCTTTGTGGAACGTGCAGCAACGGATTCGAAGGCTTGCAACAGATTCAAGAGCAGCTGCCTGATGTGGTCATAACGGATGTCAATATGCCGATGATGGACGGGCTTGAAATGATCGCCGCTTGGCAGCAGCAGCAGCATTCGAAAAAAGTTGTTTTTGCGATCGTGAGCGGGCACAGCGATTTCGAATATGCACAGCGAGCGATGCGATATGGAATTAATCATTATTTGCTGAAGCCTATCATCCAGGAAGAGGCCGAGCTGGAATTGAAAGAGATTTATCAAGAGCTGGTGCAGGAGGCCGAAAAGCAAAGCTTTAACCGGATTGCAACCTACGAAGAAACGGTTACTTTGATCAAAGGATTATTGATGGAGCAATCGATGCCGCAGGATGCAGCCCTGCTAATGCCGCTCGATACGATATCCATCAGCAAGGAGCAATGGAATTTCTATCTCGTTCAAGCCGATGCTGCTGTATTCACTGAATTGAGAGAGACGGCCGCATCGCTGCTGACCTCGGAGCCCTCCATGTTTCTGATTGACCTGGAGGAGGGCAGCTTTGGCATCGTGTATGGATATACAGCCGGCCTGGATCATGAAAGCAGAACTTGTCCTCTCATCAACGAACTGGTACGTCGGTATGCGGGCCAGCGGTTGTTTGTGGCGGCCGGTATGGAAGCCTCATCTCTGCATGGCATTGGCATGTGCTTCCGAACGGCGAAGGAAGCGATCGCACATCTCTTTTATAAAGCTGATTACAATGAAGTTGTTTATTATAGCGATATCCGGGATACGCCCTTTCATTGTCACTACGACATCCGTCTCATGGACGGTATACTGGGGGCGATTGAGCTGCTTCATAAATCAAGCTTCCGGGAAGCTGTTCATTCGGCTGCAAGCAGCTTCCGCGAAACGCTTACTGCTCCCGATATCGTGAAAAAAGTCGTCATTCACCTCTTGTATAGAGCAATCGATTACGTGCGGGAGATCAGCGGCGCCTCAGCCGAAGCTATGCTTGAAAAATACAGCATTCCGGAAATATCAGGCTCCGTACTCCATATTAATGATCTTTTGAGTCAGCTCTTAGTATGCGGCGAAGAGAGCATAGAGCTCCTGCTTAAGGAGCAGAAGCAAAATTCGCAAGGTATCGTGCAAAAAATCAATAGTTACATCCATGAGCATTTTCGCGAAAATATTACAATTAAGAAGCTTGCGGAAATCTTTTATTTGAATTCGGTTTATTTGGGCCAGCTTCTATTGAAGAAGAACGGGCTTAGCTATAATGAATCGGTGCATAACCTTCGGATCGCTGAGGCGGTACGTTTACTTGAAAATAATAAGCTTAAAAACAGCAAAATCGCGGAGCTCGTCGGGTACGGCAATTACAGTCATTTTCTGAAGCAGTTTGAAAAAAGAATGGGCATGTCTCCAAATGAGTATAAAAATAACAGGTTGTAAAGTTTTTAGGGTTAATGCTTTAATTACGCAATAGCTGGGGCTTGAAAGCGCTTTTATAATAAAGAAAGGTTACATGCAAGGATTGATGCTTCTTGTAACTAAAATCAGATGGAGGTGCTTTACATGGGGGGCAAGTCTAAATCGTTGTTTCGGCTCAGTGCTGTTATGCTGCTATCTCTTAGCGTGATCCTGTCGGGATGCAGCGGAAATAACAATGCAAATACTGGCAATGAAAACAACACTGCAACACCGGCAGCAGCCGGAGATGGAGCAACAAAGATAGAGCCGTATGAAATCAGTTTCTTTATCGGAGAAGCCGGCCAACAGCCAACACCTGACAACAAGGTTTACAAGAAGATCAAAGACGAATTGGGAGCAACTCTTAATTTCGAATTTTTGGCCGGGGATATTGAGCAAAAACTCGGCGTAATGATCGCCGGTTCGGATTATCCGGATGTAATGACCGCCAATACGAAGCTTACTGCTGCAGGTGCCTTCATTCCGCTTGAGGATCTTATCGAAGAGCATGCTCCTAATCTTAAGGCGCATTATGCAGAATTCTGGAACATGATGAAGGATCCTAACGACGGACATATTTATACTTTGCCGAACTATGGCGTATATAACGGGAAAGTAAACAGCACTTATTACTCAGGACCGGCATTCTGGATTCAAAAGGATGTATTGAAGGAATTCGGTTATCCAAAAGTCAAAACGCTGGATGAGTATTTTGATTTGATTGCTCAATATAAAGAGAAATACCCAACGATTGACGGCAGTCCGACAATCGGGTTCGAAATTTTGAACTACGACTGGAGAAACTGGGGATTGTTCAACGCTCCGCAGCACTTAATCGGGCACCCGAACGATGGTGGAGTTGTTGTGAATGACGGCGTAGCGGAAATTTTCGCGGATAAAGATTATTCCAAACAGTATTACCAAAAGCTTAATGAAATGAATAGCCTTGGTCTTCTCGATAAAGAGACTTTCACACAGAACTATGACCAGTACATGGCCAAATTGTCCAGCGGCACCGTTCTCGGGATGTTTGATCAGCACTGGAATTTCCAAGCGGCAGAGGACTCCTTGACTACCCAAGGAAAAGATAATAGAACTTATGTCGGCTTGCCTTTGGTTTACGATACGAACACCACAGATTACTACCGTGACCTTCCGGCGCTTAATTTGAACAATGGTTTCGGCATCAGTGTTAATGCTAAGAACCCAGAACAAATCATCAAATTTCTTGATGCTCTGATGACGGAGGATTGGCAAAAAGCGTTTACATGGGGCTTTGAAGGCGAAGACTACATCGTCAATGAAGAGGGCCGATTCATGAAAACGCAAGAGCAGCGGGATAAATTCACAGACGCAACTTGGAAATTGGCAAACAAAGCGGATACCTTATACAAGTTCTCCCCTAAAACTGAAGGCAGCTTCAGCGACGGCAACTCTACGGATGCGGCAGCTCAACCTGAAGAATATCAAGCAGGTCTGAAGGAATTCGACAAAGAGATACTGGCAGCTTACGGCTACAACAGCTACGTGGACTTCTTCAG
Source organism: Paenibacillus xinjiangensis (assembly GCF_059686975.1). Classification (NCBI taxonomy): domain Bacteria; kingdom Bacillati; phylum Bacillota; class Bacilli; order Caryophanales; family Paenibacillaceae; genus Paenibacillus; species Paenibacillus xinjiangensis. The sequence continues at coordinate 14,661 of NZ_JCAALS010000029.1, forward strand.
TGAGCCGCCAGCAAACCCGATTTATTATCCAGCTTGGAGCATCGATTTGGTTGATGGTTCGGATGCTAAGATGGCTAATACGAAGCAGAATGAGCTGTCTTCCAAATTCTTGCCAAAAGCGATTCTAGCCAAACCGGCTGACTTCGACAAGGTCTGGAGCGAGTATACTTCTGAGATTGGAAAAGTCAATATCAAAGCTTATGAAGACCGGGTCAATCAAATCATTCAACAGAGAATTACGGACTGGAGCAAATAAGGCATTTGTGTGAAAATCAGCAAGAGGTAAGGCATTCATCATGCCTTCCTCTCTTGCTGAAATAAAGGCTTGTGGGGAGAGCGGCATTGTATGGATGAGACTTTATTGGAGAAGAGAGCCGTCCGGACTACTGAAAAAGGAAAAAAACAGCGGATTACCTGGAACATCATTAAAAGTCAGAAACAGCTTATTTTTATGTCTGTTCCTCTCATGCTTTATATCATTTTGTTTTCTTATGTTCCCATTTGGGGTTGGACGATGGCTTTTCAAGACTATAAGCCAGCACGCGATTTTAGTGAGCAGAAGTGGGTAGGATTTAAGCATTTCGAATTTTTATTTAACGACGATCGTTTTTGGCGCGTATTGCGCAATACGCTCGGGATGAGCATTATCAACCTGGTGCTCGGCTTTGTCACCGCCATCATTCTGGCATTGCTGCTAAACGAAATCAAAAAAGTTTTATGGAAAAGAATGGTTCAGACGATTTCCTATTTGCCGCACTTCTTATCATGGGTCATTGTGACCGGAATTGTCGCCACCTCGCTGGCATCCGATGGGATCATTAATGATGTGCTGATGAGGCTTCACTTGATTAACGAGCCGATTATATGGCTCAGCAAAGGGGAGTACTTCTGGGGAGTTGTTGGCGCATCGCATATATGGAAAGAGGTCGGTTGGAGTACGATTATATATTTGGCCGCCCTGGCTTCGATTGATCCCGCGCTTTATGAAGCAGCTGAAATTGACGGCGCTAACCGCTACAAGAAGATGCTCCATGTAACCTTACCGGGAATGAAATCGACCATAGTCATTTTGTTGATTATGTCGATCGGACATATATTGGACGCCGGATTCGAAGTACAGTACTTGCTTGGCAACGGCCTAGTCGTCGATTGGTCAGAGACGATAGATATTTTTGTTTTGAAATACGGGATCGCTCAAGGCAATTACTCGCTCGCTACCGCCGGTGGCATTTTCAAAGCAGTCGTTAGTATAACGATGCTGTTGCTTGCGAACTGGACCGCTAAACGACTTGGGGAAGAGAGGCTGTTATAGCTATGGATAATCAAAAAATCAGCCGGCAAAAAGCTTCAAGCCTTTCGATGAGCAGTGGTTCGGGTACCCCCCGGATTGAGCCGATTCTTTTTAATACATTTAATACGATTTTCATGCTATTACTGGTCGTCGTTACGTTATATCCTTTTCTGAATACGATAGCCGTTTCCTTAAATGTAGGGAACGATACGATTCGCGGCGGTATCTATTTGTGGCCAAGGGAATGGACATTACAGAATTATAAGGCCGTTTTTGTTTCGGGAACGATTTACAACGCCTTTTGGGTTTCGGTGGCGAGGACGGTTCTTTCTACCGTTTTGAACATCTTTCTAACGACGATGCTCGCCTATACGTTAAGCCGACGTGAATTTGTATTCCGCAAACCCATTACACTCATCTTCATTCTGACGATGTATTTCAGCGCTGGCTTGATTCCAGGATATTTCTTGATCAAGGAATTGCATTTGCTGAACAGCTTCTGGGTTTACGTTATCCCTTCGATGCTCAGCGCATTCAACATGATCGTGATAAGAACCTACATTGGAACCATTCCGGAAAGCCTTGTAGAATCGGCGCGAATTGATGGTGCGGGAGATTTCAGAATCTTTATTCAAATTATTTTCCCGCTGTGCAAGCCGGTATTGGCTACCATAGCACTGTTTGTGGCTGTAGGGGCATGGAATTCTTGGTTCGATGCGTTTCTATACACATCCTCCAGACAAGAGCTGAGCACATTGCAATACGAGCTGATGAAGCTCTTGTCCTCGACGATGAATTCCAACAGTAACCCTGCCGTGGCGAATGGTGCGGGGGCGACGAAGGATTCGGTTGCAATGGTCACCCCGTTATCGATTCGCGCCGCGGTTACGGTGGTCGCAGCGGTACCGATTCTCCTAGTATATCCGTTCCTCCAGAAGTATTTTGTGGTGGGATTGAACGTAGGCAGTGTGAAGGAGTAGATTGTAGTAAAAAAGAGCCCGAGAATCTGAAGAAGATTCTCGGGCTCTTTTTCGGTATGGCAGCTCCCTTCGGAAGGCGAACCGTGGCTGTTCAAAACCACAATTCGCCGATGTTTGATGATGAGGCTATTAAATGAATTCTGCTTTTTGAAGAAATCGCTGAATGATCGCTAGGAGTGCAGCATCCATCTCCCAGTTGACGATATCCGAATGGTTATGAACCGTATTCGTAATAACCGGATTGTTGCCCGATTCGTTTAGCATCTCTCTAAGCTGAGTTTCTTCCAAGAAGACTGTTGTTACCTTTTTTCCATCTACCATTCTAATATCAACTTTAGCTGCATTTTCTGACTTACTCCCCGTACCAACGACAACATCACTTGAAGAGTTATCTGAGATCCCCCCGCAATTAGAACCAGAGTTTTTTCAATAGGTAATGGAAGCCATGTTCGCCACACTAACATTACCCGCAGCATCTCGGAATTGGACGTAAAGGGTCTTTAATCCCGTGCTACCCGTAAAGCTCCAATCTCTCGCAGATAATACGTTCTCCCAATTCAACCATGTTAGATTATCTTCGGAAAAACGCATTTCTGTAACGCCGCTACCTGCACCATCTGAAAAGCCAAAGTTGATTTCACTAACATGCTGCTTGTCGTGCTTGCACCATTGTTTATGACGATTGTTCCTGTTGGAATCGTTTGATCCAGCTTAATCACGTCATTGATTGTTTCACTCACATTGCCAACCTTGTCTTTGAACTGTACATACACCGTCTTCTCGCGTCACCTGATACAAGACTCCAAGCCTTTGTTATCGCCGATGGTTCCCAGGTTCCCCAGTCACTTCCGTTGCTAGAAAAACGCATCTCCACTATACCACTGCCATTATTTCCGTCGTTGCTAGTCAGAGTGAGTGTAACGTCCGTCACATTCGTCCATTCTGTACCCGATTGAATGATTACCGTACCCGTTGGTGCGATTGCATCGATTTGGAATTGAATGGTTGTTGTATTTCCTGCCGTGTCCGTTACAACCAGCGTGTAGTCGCCATCCACTTCTATCTCGGTGCCGTTTATATAAGCTGTCCCATTCAACTTCGCTGTTCCTTCGTTAAAGGTAATCGTTTTGTTTGTGTTGTATATTCCACCATTTGCTACTCCCAACACGATAGGTAACGTCGTATCAACCCTAAAGCTCACCATCGCAACATTGCCTGCTGAATCAGTAACGAACAGCGTATACGTTCCATCCTGCGTGATAGCTGTACCACTGGAATAGGGGTTCCCATTGAGCAATCCGCTGCCTTCGTTAAATAGAGGCGTGACTGTGCTGTTATATACTTTGTTATTCACTACATTCGTAATAATAGGAGCGGTCGTATCTACTGTAATCGTACTGCTAATAACACCACTGCTCGAATTCCCGACCTTATCTCTATATTGTACATATACAGCCTTAGCTCCCTCGCCAGTCGGAATAACCCATGACCTCCCATTCAGGTCAGCGATACTGAACCAACTGGTCTGCCAACTGCCGCTAATATTAGAAAGGCGCACCTGCTCAACTCCTGAGCCGCTTCCATCCGTATAGGCTCCTTTCAAAGTAACCGTATGTAATTTCGTCCATGAGGCACCATCATTAATGATCAGTGTACCTGTTGGTGCTGTCTGACCCAATACAATGGTCTGAGAAGTATTGAAAGATACCGCATTGTTGGAATCCCTCAACTGCATATAGATGGTCTTCGCTCCATCTCCTCCAGTCAGACTGAATGCTGCAGTATTGCTGAATGGTAGCCAAGATGCCGCAGACAAATTCGCAGAGCTATTCGCAAATCTCATATGTGTAACGCTATCGCCTGCATCAGAATCTGATCCTGTTACGGATAGATTGACTGTGCTTGTGCTTGTCATTGCTCCCTCCATAATCGTAAAAGAACCCGTAGGAGGGGTATTAACCGGTCCAGTCTCATAAGTAACGACTAGCTTCGGGCGGTATGCAACGTTTGGATATTCTAGAGAATAAATGAGAAACCTGCCACTATCTGCATCGGCTTCATTCCCATTGAGTATAAAGGTAATTTTACGATCCGAACCATCTGTGAAGGCTTCTACAGCGCTCTTCACATTGAGCGTAATCGATTAATTCTCAAGATAAGTGCCCAACGGCACTTCGGCAATACTTTTAGCGGTAAATTTGTCGGCATATGGCGTGGCAGTATCTATAACGGGGAAGGTCACATAGTTCAAATCATTCGCAGCAGATCCCCTAGCCTCCATATACAAAGTATGACCTGGGTTCCTTATGGCAGCAGCAACAGTCAAAACCAACTCCGCTGACACAATAGTCCCTTCTGGCACACCTAAATTAAATGTTACGCCCATTCGGTTCCGCACATTTACGAAACCGTCATCATTCATCATCCCAATGTAAAGTAAACCATCGTCAACATTATCATAAATTCCGTCATAATCCTGATGACCTCTTAAGTCCATCATATCGGCAGTGGCTGTATAGGACTTTGTAACATTTCCCACTGCCGCCTCAGCTCTTGGAACTAACCCGGGTGTAATTATCGTGAATACAATAGCAAAAGTCATTACTAGAATTAGAATTCTTTGTTTCACTATTTCTCCCCATTTCTTTGAAACTATTAATTGCTATTTTTAGATATTCATCAACTATCAGCATGTCAATTTATATCAAATATCTCGTTATAATGAACATGTCTGCTAATCGCACAGACTACTATACTTTAAAGAAGCAAGGCCCAATAGTGATTGCTGTCATTTTTTTGTCATATTACAAACGACATTGTTAATAACCAGAGCAGTGCCGAACTAAAAATTAACGAACAGCGTCTTAGATTGACTAGTAGTTGTTAGAGGCCATTTTACCGAACATGAGTATGCGGACTCTGCATTGGGGATATTGCCAAGGAATCCGTACCAACGAGAGGTGCAGGTCTTGGGAGTTAAGTTGAATGAGATTTCATGCAGTAGACAGCAAGAACCCCATCCTCACACGGATGGGGTTCTACATTTGGTTGTTGAAAAATGGGTATTACCCTTTACACTTGTGTCCTCATGCCAGAATATGATTGTTTAGAAAAGAACCGATAGTGTGACCCCTGCTAAAAAAGGAGATGTGGTTAATGGCACAGCGTTTAAGTCCAATAAAATATTCCAGAAATTTGCGCAAGTTTTCCAATCACGCAAGATATTTTATTAAAAAGTTAGGCTGCAAGCAGAGCGAACAATTGCATTTTATTTTAGTCCATGATCCGAAAAACAAAAAAAAGAGATTCAGCTCTTCTTCTAATCACCCAGCGATGACGCTGCACAAACCACTAAATCTACTTGAAAGACGTACTCCTCAATTCACACTCTTTTCCAAAAGAAATACACTCATACATGTTCTCAGCCAAAACAAAAGAGGTTATGCCGTATTTATGGAAATCAACTACCGAGAAACAAGATCTAGTGACTTCAAAAAAATTAGAGCACAGTTCATCGATGTAGATCTAAACAAGATTTCACTACATTTAGACACAAAAGAACAAGTCAAACAGATGATTGAATCCATTCAATCCGACCCTGCAGAACAACTTCAATCTATTACAGTTAAAAGAAATAAAGAAGGTCGATACCATCTTTTAGCTCTGCGAAAAAAACAAAGAGTAGCAAAATTGAAGAAAGCGTTTATAAAAAAATTCAAGAATCAAATTAAGGATACGATGATTATCGAAACGAAAAACGGATATCACATCTATTGGGTTCTTCAAGGCGGATCCATACGCAAATTTGTTCCTATTCAAAAAGCTTTAGCCAAAAAATTCAACTCTGATCCCATGATAACCAATCTATCCCGAGTCATGCGTATACCTGGCTTTTTTCATATGAAAAATCCTGAAAGTCCCTTTATGGTAAGGGTACGGCAATTGGGCAGGAAAAAACCTTTTTCCCAACAGGAAATTATTCAATCACTGGCATTAGAGCCCATTAATCAACTTAAATAAATTAATCAAGCTTAGAGTCGATTGTTAGTATATTTAAGATAGCAAAAACCCCATCCTCAAGCGGATGGGGTTCTACATTGGGTGGAGGCGAACCGTGGCTGTGCAAAACCACAATCCGCCGGAGGTGATGATTCGAGTTATTAAGAAAATTCGCACTTATAACACGAGCAACAGCCTCCAATATACTATATTACTCGTACTTCTCTGCATGAGAAGCATCTCCGTTCAGTTGCGTATAATGAAAACCTAGATCATACGCGTGCTTCAATAGCTTCTCTATTTGGTTCTGATCACCGTCAAGAGTGTTATACAAGATCTCTAACTTCGAATTGGCTATTCCTGCATAATTAGCCATGCCAACATTGAGCTGATGAGCAAGCATTTGGTCGTAGTTCCTTTTCTCAAAATCCTCTAATGAAGCCGCTGCGAGTCCAAGCCACAATACCTGCTCATGATGAAGCTTACCGGTTCCGTATGCGAAACCATTGTTCCAAACGCGGTCGATATACCCTTTTAACATAGCTGGAACGCTATACCACCAAATCGGGAAAATATAGGCCAGTGCATCATACTGCTTCATTCGATTGATTTCCGCCTCCACTTCAGCAGAATATTTTTTAGAACTATTTGACCAGTCCGGTTCGTCTTCTTCTCGTAATACGGGGTCAAATTCGCTGCGATGCAAATCGAACACCTCGGCTTCATGCCCAGCAGCTTGAAGGCCTTGTACAAAACGCTCCGCGACCGCAAACGTTAAAGAATTGGTTCTCGGGTGACTTACAACGATTAATACTTTCATCTTCTTATCCCTGCTCCCGTAGTTTAATTAGAGTTGAACGTTCAAGACTGGTCAAAAATCCGTACACCAAATTGCTCAAAACGTGCGATAGCCGCCTCCACCGGCACCAGCGTCTCAGGAAGATGTATCCCTCCCGCTGCAGCGGAATAGCCGTTCCAACCAAGAACACGCTCAATGGAGACCAGTACGCCGAGGGCCGTAAGATGCGCTTGGCCTTTCGGATCGGATACGACCGTCCGACGTTTGGCTGGTTGGCCCGATTTCAGAATACCTTCAATCTCGATGTAAAGATCCTGGGAGGCCTGACCCCCAGCACGTGTCCCAATGGATGAGCCCTGTATGAAATCAAACCGAACATTTGTCGCGCCAGTGGCTGCCGCTAAGCTAGGTACATCGAGCAGCCCCATAGGAAGTCCCTCCAAAGTGTTTCCGTCGGCAAGCTTAACATGTCTCGGATGCTGACTCGCATCAATCCAGGCCCATTTGCCGCCTTCTCGAATAAGTGCCCGGCCAATGAAGCTCTCCGAATCGCCAACCGTCATTGGTCCCATCTGTTCACGATCATCGTAGAGCCCTGCTAACTCAATCGAATCAATCTGTTTGAAGTCCTCAGCTGCTTTCAATGCAACGAGTGTCATTACCCCAGATTGCGAATGACCTAGCAGGACAATGGGGCGCTTCGGAGGAGTCTTCAACGCAGCAAAGGTTAAGGGAGCCAATTCGTCAGCAAGTTTAGTTATCCCGATATGAGCAATTCCCTTCTGCAGAGCCAGCCCAATTAGGCTGTCGGCAGGATCCTGCAATGAAGAGATGATAAGATCGATTCCCCCCAGATTGTCAAAACCATGGACATTCTCTAAGTCCAAGTATGCTGTTGTGGCGTTTCCAAGTTCTTCAGCTAACGCGATGCCTCGCTCCGGATTTCGTCCTGCAAGTACGATTTCTACATCCTTGTTAATTTTACGCACATGTTGGGCGATGGCGCTGCCAACAATACCGTATCCTCCGGCAATTAATAGGCGTTGTGTCATTTTGTTTCCCTCCACTATTTAAGTTTGATGCTGGTATATGGAGATTATGTTCCATATAATAACATTAGGGAAGAACGCACTTTATTGTGCTATTAGCACCGAATGGTGATATAGACACCAAAAAGTACCTGTATTTTTGACAAAATTTCGGCCATCGACAGGAGGAGAATCCATGGAAATGCAACCGAAGAACACATACAACATCCCAGCAGAAGCTACGCTTGACGTTCTTGGAGGAAAGTGGAAAACACTGATTTTATGCCATTTGTCCTATGGCTCCAAACGAACGAATGAACTTAAGAAAGCAATGCCCGGCATTACGCAAAAAATGTTAACGCAGCAACTTAGAGAATTGGAGGAAGACGGCATTATCTTCAGGACCGTCTACAATCAAGTACCGCCGAAAGTAGTCTATGAAATGACTGAAATAGGAGAGTCGCTGAAAGCGATCCTAGATCAGTTGTGTGATTGGGGAGAAAAATTCATTCAGGGTCAATTTCACCGAAGCAAGACTTAAAGATAGCAAAAACCCCATCTTCACGCGGATGGGGTTTTACAATTGGTGGAGGCGACCTGAAACTGTGAAATCGACTGCCCATCGAAATGGATGGCATCCAGAAATTTAGTGTATACATACTCCACTCCGCCTTCTCCACGAATGGTATCAACGATATCATTTTCTTCAGGAACAATTCCGATATCTCCAACCAAATCAGCGTTGAAAAGCGTACTTGCCGAGCCCGTATCGAGCAGCACTCTGTCTAATTCAAACTCTTTTCCTCTGAATACAATTGTGATCTTAACAAAAGGTAGTCCGTATTCCTCAATTAAATTCATCTCGGACCTCGAATTCCAACATAGCGTTCCCTCGCTACTAGTTCCGGTCGAGAGGTGTGAAAGAAGCAATATTCACGATTAGGTTCTTGCCGATGAAGTTCACTGTAGCGGCGAAGGGCTTCTGTAGAATCAGCAAACGTGTCGATTACAACGACTTCCTCAATATAACGATGTCCTCTTTCTGAGTGAGCCTTCGTAGCCTCCAAAACAACCCATTCCTCAGGAAACCGTTCCTGTACTTCTTGCCAGCGCATTTCTCCACCTCCAAGAAATTTCAATATAACCATTGTAGCATAACTCAAATTCAGAAGAATAGAGACCTCATCGAACCCCTATCCCGCGATTAACCATTGTGATTTTGTGTGGACAAGGGTTCAGAAAAGCGAACCGTGGCTGTGTAAAACCACAATTAGGCGAAGTCTAATGCTGAGATTGTTTGGGGAGGTGGCGTGATCTTGCCTTTTCAGGTTCATTTCTTTGCTATTCATCGCCCCACCGCAACGTATCCATTCCGTGATTCCTCGGATTCATGCCCCACGAACGCTACAAACTAATAACGACGCCTTTTATAACCGCTATGTGACCCGAGAATGCAAAAAAGACACCTAACACGGTGTCTCCTCTGATAGTATTGGTGGAGGCGAGCCGCAGCTGTGCAAAACCACCATTCGCCGCCTGATGCTGCTCGATTAGCCAATGGTGCTCACTCGCCCCCTGTGTAACGGGGTTGAATTTTCACTTCTCTTCCAATGTGTTCTTTATATAATTGGGCAATACAAAAGAAGCTCGAAATATTTCAGGATTTACATATTTCGTTTCCTGCCACGGCAAACCATTCAAGTCCGCTTCGAGAGGGTCCCACTTTTTGGAGGCAACCGTAAAACTCCATATCCCCCCGGGAAACGAAGGGATGGAACATAAATAAGTGTGTACGATTGGCAATAACTTTTTCAATCTGCTAAATAAATAAAGCCGTCTTTTGAAGTAACTTGGGGAGTCCCATCCAGAACTAGCATACGGCCGAAACCTTTCGTTTCGACAATGCTAATCTCTTGAAAAGGTGATTGTTCGTAGTGGAGCAATGCTCCGACTTAATATCCAACTTCCTTATCCAACTCCGGAAGATCGACCCATAACCACAACTCCTCATTTATCTCTTTATAATAACCAGTTAATGAATACCTTTTATCCTTCATATTACATCCCACCGAATAATCATTTTTTAACTCGATCCAATAAAAGCCCGTCAGAACCGGTATTTTCGCCCATAACAAAGTCTTTCATATAGTAAGACAGGTATATGCCATAATTGGTATCGGTTTGAAGCAGCAGTTCGTCCACAAAATAAACTCCAGTAGGAATGTCATCAAGCAACAGCGCGGATAAGGCACCATAAATGCCACACGCTACCTGAAAATAAGTAGCATTTGTTTTATACTCGGAAAATATTTTTTTGTTATTCATAGCGTTGTACATAAATCGTTCCTTATCTTTGTAAACGAGAAGCACGCCTACCAAATCATCTCCATCCAGTTCGGCATCCAACGGGTCCAAAACCTTGTGGTTCCAATCCCAAAGATCGTTAGCATTACCAAGATTCGCGCGGATCAAATCCGTAGTATAGTCATTCACGCGATAAAGAAAACCTATCTCCATATCATAAGCTTTCCCAAGAGTAACAACCTCTTCATGCGGCATCAAGCAACCGTAAAACTGTTTGTTTCCGAGCGACACTTTAAACTCCAGCTCATAAACAGCGTTATAGAAAAAGTGAGGCATATGTTGCCTCATAAACATAGGATAGTTTAGTATGGCTTCATCCAAAAAACATTCGGGTGACCATGTCGTATAAACCGTGTTTTTCTGAGCTAACGATAGATCCTTATAAAATGTATTATCATGTTCAACGATAAAGCAGCCCAGCGGATCTTCGCCTGGGTTTTTCCTTATCATGTCCAAGGCCATCCATTGTACGACGCCGGGATTCATTCCAGAGTCGATGATCGCCTTTGTATTTGTGAACCGTCCTCTATTTTCTTCGAAAATGCGGTATCGTTCCAATAACGTAATCCTTCAAGCTCTTCTTTCTCGTCCACCATTGTATTTTCTAAAGCGGTGTTAATATACTGAACGCCTAATTCATTACAGCAATGAAGCATTTGGACTGTATCGGCCCATGAAACATCGATGACGAACGTTGTCTTCGTATCGATTAAATGCTGCCGAAACGTTCTCAAATCACTCAAATCCAACTGATGCAACGTAGTCGTATGTTTTAAATGAGGAATAAATTGTTCGTAATACTCCATTTCCTTTTGCTTCTGATCAACTAAATGAAGATTCATGCTGCTGATAAACGAATGGATTGGATCATCGACATCTTGAAACGATTTGTCTAATACAGCAAGAATGGATTTAGCTACCCCTCCGGCGCAGCCAAGAATACTAAGGGTTATTTTTTGATTGTTCAAGTTCCTCAACTCCTTTAAGCCAAGGTATTCTTAATAGATAGAAAGTGATCCAATCTATTACCTATCTGTAGAATCTATCTTTTTTCACTAGCGTTGCTTCAAATCCACTCTATGAACTAAACAGGAAACTGCAAACAAAGAAGAACATGGTCTTACAACGAAAAATAGAACCAAGACCTCTTGAAAACGGGGTCTGGCTCTATTTGAACTGCACCCCAAAAGTTAGATGGTGTCTAACTTTTGGGGTGCAGTTCACTAATCCATCATTCGCAAAAATAACACTGCCAGCCGTAGCTTCATGAAATCATTCGGCTTCTTGAAATCTAGACCAAGCAGCTCGCTCAACTTCTCGAGGCGGTAGCTCACCGTATTCCGGTGAACATAGAGCTGCTTGGCCGTATCGCCAAGCAGGCCCTCATTCTCCACGAAGACGTTCAGCGTCTGAAGCATATCCTGTGCCTGTGTGGAATCGGATTCGAGCAACGGTCCCAGAACCTGTCGGCAATAATGCTGCATGCTGTCCTTCGGAACATATTGGAATAAGTGAGCCATCTGGATCGTGTCAAAATGTACAATATACTCCTTCGTGCGGAGCTTCCGGCTCAGCTTGATCGTTTCCTTGCATTCGTTATAAGCTACCGCAAGCTGTACAGCTGTATCCTTCGGCGTACTAAATGCAAATTGAATTTGCCCGTTCTTTGGACTTACCGCTTCAAGTGCGGAGACCAGCGCCTGAACCGTTACTGTACCCGAGACCGGATAAATCGATAACAGCCCGGCTTCCGTTGCGATATGGTAGCCCTTCTTATCCCGAATAGCCGGATTGAACTCCATCTCCTGCCGCACAGCCTTCAGCCGGTCCGGCTTCTGCTTCAGGCGGTAATCTTGACTCTCTTCCGCTGCACATAATACACAGACAAACTTGCCTTCCAGCACCCGTACGCCTACTTTCTCAGCCTGATGCAGCACGGTATCGAGCGGCGTACCAACCTCAAGATAATGATTAATCATGGCACTAAGATCCTGATGCCAGAACGTGTCCGATCCGTTCTCCATCATCTTGGACAAATAATAGGCGAGCATCTCGGAAGCCTGATGGAATAAGCCTTCTTCTAAAGAAGGTTTATAATCAACAGGCATGACAAAGATAGCAAAGCCAATCAACTCATCCTCATGAATGAGCGGCAGCCGGTATAACTGACGGTCATTCATGGTCAATCTCCGCAGCTCCGCTTTCCAGGGCCACTCACTCATCAGCTCCCCTTCCGAGCAAGGAGTATCGTTGAATAGGATATGCCCTCTCCCCCCCACAATGGCCATCGGATATTCTATAACCGCAGATATGCGCTGGAACGGATTATCCGACATGCTTTGATAGAGAGCAATATTCATCAGCCGTTTCTGCTTCTCAACAACACGCCTCAGCCACAAGGTATTCCGATTAATCTCGTCTTGCAGCAGGCCGTTGATCTGGTCCGAGAAGGCAAACGGATACGGCAGCTCGATTAATGGAAAACCTAACGCATCCGCCTCCTCAATTAGCGCAGCGGGCATCTCCGACCAGTACCGGCCAAGCTTGATGCCAAGTCCCGCGGACTGGCGCTGATGAAGGCTGCGTATCGTGGCAATTGCTTCATCTACCGAGTCTTTGAACACGTATGCCGTTGTAAAAAACATATCCCCCTCCCGTGCCCATTGCACAAAGTCTGGTGCATCAATAACATTAACGGCCTTAAGCGGCCGGGAGCTTCCTGCCTTACCGGCAATCAGTCTGCCTTCGGATAACGGAAATACGTGCATGGCATCTTCAACAGTCAACAACATATAATCCCTCCTGTTAGCTCCAAAAAAAAATAGATAAAGGGCTCCTCCACCCTGGAGGAACCCGCCTATTCATTCTATTATTTTTCCTGCAAAAACTCATTCGTATAAAATTGATCCACCGTCATATCCTCTGTCACCAGGCCCGCTTCTTTCATCTGGCCAAGCAACGTTGTCCAGCGTTCTTCGGACATATAACCTGTACCGTGTGTAGCCGCATCGCCGCCGAAGACAAAGTCCTTTGCCACTCCCTGTGCATAGGTGAGGTGGTCCAGAGCGTAATCCTTGTTGTAGCTGTTGATGACTTTATTCACTTCGTCACCATGCTCGTAATAGTAATCCCAGCCCTCTGTTGTTGCCTTCAAGTAAGCTTTGATCAGCTCCGGCTTTTCTTTGATCATTTTCTCGGTTGTAATTATCACGTTGCCGTACGGATTGTAGCCAAGATCGGCGTTCAGAAACCAATCGACATCGATATTTTGTCCCTTCAGCACATACGGCTCATTTGTTGCATAACCTTGCTGCACTGCATTCTTATCTGCCACAAAGCCTACGAGGGAGCCGTTATAGGTCTGCACCTGCACATCATTCAGCTTATATTTGTAAGCCAGATACTGCCAAAATGGGAAGCCTGTTGACACATAGACATTATGGCCATTTAGATCCTCAATGCTTTTAATATCGGACCCTTTATGGAAGATCAGGTTCTGGGGATTCGTCTGCAGATCTGCATAAATCGCTACAACCGGTATACCTTCTTGTCTGGCCAAAATAACTTCATCGGCTTGCGACATTGCGAAGTCGACTTTACCGGACGCGACAAGCTGTACATTAGATACTTGGGGACCGCCTTGCTGAATCGTGACATCCAGCCCTGCTTTTTTGTAAAGGTCTCCGGACAGGGCTGCGAAGTGTCCACCCATCTCCGGCTGTGCGAACCAACTCATTTGCTGGATTACTTTCGCAGGTTTATCCGGCGAGAAAGCAGCGCTGCTGCCACCATTACTGGAGCAGGCAGTTAACGACGATACAGCAATTGTAGCGATAATTCCCATTTTGATAACTAGCGACTTCTTCATCTTAATGTCCCCCTATATAATCATCTGATTTAAGCTATTGCTGTAAACGAATCTATTCACTATCCGAACGAATCGCGGATTCATGCCAGTGACGTAAGGAGTAATGGGAAATGGCGGCGATAGTCAGGTAAAACGCCAACCCTAGCAGCGAGGCTGCAATGGCGCAGGCAAACAGGAACGAGGTCTGCATCTGCACAGCTGCCGAGGTAATCGCCATCCCAAGGCCACCTTTTCCTCCTCCAATGCCGGCTACAAATTCTCCAATGATGGCGCCAATAACCGCCATACCACTCGAAATCTTTATACCGCCAAGCATATAAGGTAGCGCATAAGGGAAGCGGAGCTTCCAGGTCATCGTCAAGGTGCTGGATTTGTACATCTGCATAAGCTGCATCAGGTTGCGGTCCGTCGATGACAATCCCAGGTTTGTATTCGAGATAATCGGGAAGATCGCTACGATAAGTGAGATGAAGACAATGGAATTCATCCCTGGACCGAGCCAGATCACGACGAGCGGTGCAATGGCTACAACAGGTATCGTCTGCAGCACAACTGCATAAGGTTGAATTCCCCATCTGATCCATTTGGACACCATCATCAGAAGTGCGACAGCTGTTCCAAGAAATATACTAAGCAGAAAACCAAGCAGAGCAGCTACAAAGGTATTACCGGCAGCCTGCATCAGATCTGGAAATCCCTCGCGGGTAGCCTGCCATATATCGGATGGTGCCGGCAGCAGATACTTCGGCGTATCAAAGATCCGAACTCCAAGCTGCCATAAAGCCACCAGGATGATTATGAAAACAATAGGCGTTACCGTTTTGTAAATGAGCGTCCGGTATTTCTTCAGGCTGGTTGAGGATTCTTCCTGCGCTCGTGCTGTTACAACAGCATTCGTGACTTGTCCATTTGCTTGCATCATTGCTGTCCACCTCTTTCCAGGCTATTAAGATCAGTTAGGTTAACGTATTTGTAATCTCCCGAACCTTTTCTCCAAATTGAGGAGAGGTCATGAAAGCATCTGTACGCGGATAAGACTCCCCGATTGGAATAATCTGCTTGATTCTGCCTGGATGCGCCTCCATTGCCACCACTCTGCCTGACAGGTACACCGCTTCAAACACACTGTGCGTAACAAATACAATAGTCAGCTTGGAATTCATCCAGATGTTCAGAAGCTCTTCATGCAGCCGATGGCGTGTCATCTCATCAAGTGCGCCAAACGGTTCGTCCATGAACATCAGCTTCGGCTCAGATACAAGAGCACGGGCGATCGATACCCGCATCTTCATCCCGCCGGACAGCTGGCGCGGATAGCTGTCTGCATAAGCAGTTAAACCTACCTTCTCAAGTGCAGCAAGCGCTCTTGCTTTACGCTCTGCAAGCGGTGCTCCGCTTATTTCTAGTGGCAGTGCCACATTATCTCGCACCGTTCGCCAAGGCATCAGGTTCGCTTCCTGGAAAACAAAGCTCGCTTGCTCCTTATGCGAAGTCGTATCACTCTGAATGTTCACCTCGCCTGAGGTCGCCTGATCAAGTCCGGCCATAATGCGCAGAAGTGTAGATTTCCCGCAGCCGGACGGGCCAACCAGCGAGACGAATTCCCCTTCGGCTATCGATAATTGAATGCCGCTTAATGCGATTGTGCCGTTCTCATATTGTTTAGACACATACTGTATTTGAATAGCGTCCGCGGCTGGCGCGGTTGTCTCATAATCAACGATTGTACTCATCAGGCCATTCACTCCTCTCAGGAATATCCTTCCATTCCGCTGTGCCGCTGTTACCTTGCCACAAGCTACCGGCAACTGGAAGCCCAGCTTTGCAGACTAGTTGACGCCTTGGCAGCGCAGCAAGGGCATGAGGCGCATTCAACGCCCGCACAAGGACAAAGTCTGCTGCATCTCCTGCTTCAAGCTCTAGCGATCCGCGTGACATCCACTCAAACACCGAAGCCATCCGCACATCATCATTCCAGATATACTTCTCCGCCAGCAGTCTGCCGCGGCGTAATATATCCGGATGACCGTACGGCGTCCAGGCATCAAGACCGGTATGATCCGTCGCAAGCGATATCTTCACACCTTGCCCCGCAAGCAGCAGCACTGGCGGCATTGCTGTATCAAACGGAGCACTTGTTACCAGATCCATCGCTTCGCCGGCCATCCGACTTCCAAGCTCGGCAACAAGCCCACTGTCTACCTCACCAAGTCCGTAGGCGTGGCTGACGGTTACTTTGCCATGCATTTTCGCGTCCATGGAGTAATCGAGCATTTTCTCAATCGTATATACCGCCAGATGACCCGGATCATGCAGATGCAGATCAATTCGTTTATCAAATTCCGTTGCCAGCTCGAATATCGTCTCAAGCGAGCGGTCAACGTGGCGGTCAACACCAGCCGGGTCGACTCCTCCTACCAGATCAGCCCCCATACGGAGCGCCTCCTTGATATAAGGAGCGGATTGTGAACGGAGCAAGCCTTGCTGTGGAAAAGCAACAAGCTCGATCGCCATCCGCGAAGCATATTCTTCTTTTAATTGAAGCATCAGCTCCAGATGAGATAATCCAAGGTCCGGATCAATATCGACATGAACCCGGGCTTCAGTTGTGCCCGAGGCAAGCATAGCCTCCAACGTTCTAATGGCCAGCTCCTTACGTTGTTCCTTGCAGCCCGCAAGCAGTTCTTTCTCCAGCTGGAATTGTTCAAAGAGCGATGAGACGGGAGTTCTTGAGATCCACCGTTCAGACGGGAATGCTTTATCAAGATGAACATGTGCGTCGCGGAACGCCGGCAGCACCAGCAACCCATTGGCATTCCAGACCGAATCGCCAGGTCTTGGCACAAGGTCTGGCGTACCGACCTCCGTGATGCAGCCTCGAGCTATTGCCAGCGTACATATACGACCGTTCATATTTACTTGTTGGATAAGTTGTCGTTCAGCCATCATGCGCCCCCTATTGCAGTTGTCGTTCTCGCACCACATTACAATTTATATCTATTCGTGACACTGGGATATGAAATTCCATTCCATGTTAGGTAATTGGCTAACTCTATCGAATTATGAGGGCATTTGACCAAAACGTCAATTGTTGATGTTAATTTTTATGACACAACATAAAGGAAGCACTTACATTTGTGCACAGCTAAAAACAACCTTTATCCACCTACCCAATACGATTGCCCGTATGCATACTATTAGGGAGAAGTTTTTTTGTGTCATAAAATATAACACTAAGGATGATTGCTATGCTGGATATTCTGTTTACCAAATCAGCCGATTTACATACCGACACGTTAAGAGATATCGGGGTAAAGGACGGTAAAATAACGTATATCGCCAATCACTCCTCCGATGCCGCTCCCGAGAGCAGAGAAATTTGCCGTCTGGAAGGCAAGCTTCTACTGCCTGGGCTAGTCGAGCCGCATATCCATCTGGATAAAGCACTTCTATTAGACCGGATGGCAGAAGATGTGACGGAGCTACGCCGTGCCATTGAGGTAACCTCCCACTTGAAGCAATCATTTACTGCGGAAGATATTTATGAAAGATCGATGAGAGTGATCCGCCAAGCCGTCAGCAAAGGAATAACCCATATGAGATGCCATGCAGAGATTGATCCGATCATTGGATTAACCTCTATGGAAGCGATGGTGTCGCTGAAGAAGCAATTGAAAGGAATTATAGATATTCAGGTTGTCGCCTTCCCTCAGGATGGCTTATTCCATGATGAGAGAATGCCTATGCTGATGCAGCAGGCAGTTGCGTTAGGAGCAGATGTTATTGGCGGGATTACTTATATGGATAAAGAAGTGAGCAGCCATCTGGATTTCGTCTATCAACTGGCAGAGGAGCACGGTGTTCCGGTAGATTTGCATGTAGATTTCTCCGATGATCCGAAGCAGCTGGCTATTAAGGAGGTCATTCAGGCAACCATGAAGTACGGCATGCAGGGTAAAGTGAGCGTGGGCCATTTGACCTCCCTAGGCGCTGCCGAGCAAGAAGAGGCCGAGCGGATTGCTGCAGATATGGCCGAAGCTGGTATTCATGCGATCAGCCTTCCTCTTACTGATTTGTACTTGAACGGCAGAGGAGACTACAAAGGGGATTACCGTGGGCTGACGCCAATCTCCCTGCTGCTTAAGCATGGCGTTAATGTTATTTATGGCAGCAATAACGTACAAAATGCTTTTACACCGTTTGGAACAACGGACCCTCTGGATGTTGGTCTGCTGCTCGCCCAGACCTCACATCTGGGCAGCGCAAGAGATGCCCGTCAACTGCTGCAAATGGCCACCACCGGAGCGGCTGATGCCCTCGGACTGTCCAATTATGGAATCCGGATTGGAGCCGATGCAGATCTGATCGTCAACAGCACCGGTGACGCCAGATCCCTCTTATACGAGCGCCCAGAGCGGGAGCGCGTCTACAAACAAGGACGGCTTGTCTCACAAACGGAAGTCAAGCAGCACGACTGGCTGAGTCTTGAGACGGTAGGATAATCTCGCGGGGGCGAGCGAAGCAATGGCGATCAGAAGAACATTCGAATGCGTATTTTTGCTGTTTAACCCAAATACAAAGGGGCCGCCCATCGTCATTGTAATGACTTATGGGACAGCCCCTTTGTTCTCTATTTAATTACAGCATCATTGATCTCAACAATCCCGCCATATAGAAAACCAGATACCGCTAGAATGATTGCCGCCAAAATTGGAAACCCCGTTTGCTTTACCCCAATACTCTTTGTACTACCGTCCTTGTCTTCGAAAAAGTATCTGCTATCCAGTGCATTTAAAATAACATTAGCATCATCTTTCTTTATGTCATACGTTACGTTAAATAACCGTTATTTTATCATTAAAATTGATGACTAAGTAAAATAGGATGACTATCCCGAAAATTGTTCCTAGTAAATATCTAACTAAATAAAACTCCCAAAACCGATTCCCTCTCACTCCGAAACCCCCAAAAACATTTTCAAGTTATCAATGCAGATGCTCCTCGTAATCAATAACAAATTCTTCACTCCCGTTAATATTGATGATGCTCATTGGAGTATCTTGATAACATTAACCCTTGTTACTTCATATACCCTAATCATAGAATTGACACGTATTGCTGCATCTGTACTGCATGTACATTTTTTAACTACATGTCATTATTCGACAATTTCCTTATAATCCCTGCTGATTTTCTTCACCCTGATCTTCACGCTAGGCTGAGATAGCGTATTGTATATTAAGTGAAGAACTTCACACTCTAGATGCCACTCTATTTTTAAAGCCCAGTAATTAATAGGAGATTCATTCGCAACGAATAGTAATTTAACCCCATTTAACGCAAAAAAGCGACCTAACACGGTCGCTTTTCTGATGATATTGGTGGAGGCGAACCGTGGCTGTGCAAAACCACAATTCGCCGGTATATGATGATAGACTAGAGACTTCATGATGCCAAAATCTTCTTCCGCATCGTTCAAGAGGGACTGCCCTCCCCCCCAATAATATCCTGCATAAAAATTCGCAAGGGGGCAAATGGCTTTTCGATTTACAGTAGCGTCTTCTGGTGTTCGTGTTCGTATAGATCAGGGCGGCGGTCGTAGAAGGGCGCTACTGAACCGCGTTCGCGATTCTCACGGAGCCTGTGGAAGTCGAGTTCGGCTAGCACCGTCATGTTTTCGTTCGTTTCTCCTACCTGCAAGATGCCATCCGCGGCGAACGGCAGATCACATGGGGTGAATACGCCCGCCTGGCAAAACCCCATGTCCACCTGCGGACGATCCTCGGACAAGGCTCCAACGAGGCCGCTCAATACGACGAACAGCTGATTCTCGATCGCTCTCGCCTGGGCGCAATGCCGTACGCGATGGTACCCGAAGGAACTATCGGTATAGGAAGGGCATAGTAGCAGTTCCGCGCCGCGAAGCGCGGCTGCCCTCGCCAGCTCTGGAAACTCAATGTCGTAACAGGTCAAGATCGCCATCTTGCCCCACTCCGTGTCGAATACGTTAAGCTCGTTACCTGCGACAAGAGGCCAGCGAATCTGCTCCTCCGGCGTAAGATGCACCTTGCACTGCGTCTCCACCCGTCCGTCGGGAAAGAAGAGGAATGCCTTGTTCGAGTACTTGCCCTCTTCCTCTAAGCAAATATGCGTCCCCGCTTGTATGGCAATATCGCATTCTCGGCTTAGCTCTTTGAAGAACTCGATGTACTTTTCGGTCAGCCCATCCAGAAAATAACACGCTTCATCGTGCAGCATCGAGGGCTCCAAGCTTAGCAAGTGAGCCGTCATGTACTCCGGAAACACAATCATGGAGGCGCCCTGCTCGGCAGCATCCCGAGCCTTCGTATCCATTCCCGTCCAGAACTCTTCTTTGGTACGGATATCGGTGAGACCGTATTGCGTTGTTGCGATCGTTAACTTTTTCATATGCACCTCTGTTATGGTTTAAGTACGAATTTGTAAGGAATAAATGTCTGTCCGTCGATCCTTGAACGACAAGGCATCGTTGGACTTACGGTACCTTTCCAGTGTTTCCATATCTACCTCGGCCATGATGACCGTCTCCGTATTCTCGCTGCACTCCCCCGCGATGCCGTCACGAGAGAAGGAGAAATCGGCCGGTGTATAGATACCGGACTGGGCGTACTGAACGTCTACGTTATCCACATGGGTTAGATTCCCTACCGTTCCCGCGGTCACAATGAACACTTGGTTCTCGATCGCCCGGGCCTGTGCGCAGTACTTCACCCTCAGGAACGTCTGCCGATCTTCCGCGCAGAAAGGAACAAATATAATCTGCGCCCCCTCCCCCGCGACGATACGCGACAACTCTGGATACTCGATATCGCTGCTGAGTTGAATCGATATTTTACCGCAATCCGTGTCGAACACCCCGAGTGTGTTCCCCCCGTTGATGCCCCACCACTTCCGTTCGTTCGGAGAAATATGCAGCTTGTATTGCTGCTCAATTGTGCCGTCCCGACGGAACAAGTGAGCCACGTTGTAGATCCGGTTATTGTTCTCAACAAAGTGGGAGCCGCCTACGATATTTACGTTGTACTTGACCGCTAACTCGGAGAATAACTCCACATAGTTGGTCGTAAATGTCGTGAGCTTCCGGACGGCCAAGCTCGGAGACCGTTCATCCAAGAAGGAAAGCAGTTGCATAGTGAAGTTCTCCGGGAAAACGGCGAAATCGGATTTGTAATCCGATGCCACGTCCACGTAATGCTCGCACTGGGTGGCGAATTCCTCGAAAGAATCGATCTTCTTCATCATATACTGGACCACGCAAATGCGGACGGGGAAAGACATTTTATAATGCGTCTTGTTGATGCTTGGCTTGTATTCGATATTATTCCATTCTAACAGGGCCGCGAAATTCTCGGAATCGGCGTCATCGGATAAATAATTGGTAATGATCCTCTTCAGCGTAAATCCGTTCATCATCTGAAAGGTCAGCACCGGATCGTAGATGTTCTGCTGCAACACTTCTTCCGCGTAAGCTCTTGGGGACAGCTTATCGGAATAGTTGTGATACCCCGGGATGCGTCCCCCTACGATAATACTCTTGAGGTTCAGCCGCTCCGCCAGCCGTTTCCTTGCCTCATATAACCTTCTGCCGATCTTCATGCGGCGGAAATTCGGATGCACCATAACTTCCATCCCATAGAGGTTCCCGCCCCGGGGGTTGTGGTTACGAATATAACCCTTGTCCGTGATTTCGGAATACGTATGCTGCTCCAAATAATCATCGAAGTTCACGATTAGGCTAGAACAGGAGCCGATAATGTCACCGTCGAGCTCGACGCACATCTGACCATCGGGAAACGTGCGGACGTGACTTTCCAATTGATCCAGCTTCCAGGGACCCATGTTCGGGAAACAAATATTTTGCAGCGCGATGATTTTATCAAAATCATCGCGTTCAATGTTGCGGATGATGATTTTCTTTTCGGAATGCGAGATTTGATCGAATGTCATAAAAATGAGACTCCTTTATAATTGCTATCATCTATATTGTACCACGTCCCTAGTATCGGGATGTAGCGGTTTTGTTATATTGTCTCACGGCCTATCGGATGAACTAGGAATAGTGTGTCCAGCCGGGCATCATCGAAGCCCTCACCAATCAACTTCCCCGTTGCAATGAACACACGCTCTTCAATTAAAAAGCTTGAATTTCAATGTTATAATTGTATAATTGTTATAACAGTTAAATATGATGAAAAGAAGGAACTTTAATGAATAGGATGGTTAAAATGGAACGAAAAGTGACCAAATTCGGCAACAGCCTAGGCATAACCATGACTGACGCTTTGAAGCAAATTGGATTGGATCAGGGTGATATAGTCAGCATTGATGTTAACCCAGCCACAGGAGAAATCGTCATTAGGAAATCGATAAAAGTTTCATTACCTGAAGGAATCAGTGCAGACTTCATGGATACACTGACTGATGTCATTGAGGAATACGATCAAACGCTTCGAGGACTTAAAGACAGATGACATCCATTCGCTATTTATCCCTCCAAGAAGTTATAGCTATCAATGTAGCCATGATTCAACGTTACAGTCCAGGTGAACATATAGGAGTTAAAGAGCCTGGATTGCTCGAATCAGCCCTCCATAGACCTCAGTCTTCTGTCTTTGGTGAAGATGCTTATCCCACTATTTTCGAGAAGGCTGCTGCTTTGTTCGAATCGCTTGGGCAAAACCATCCTTTTCACAACGCAAATAAACGAACAGCTTTTACAGCACTGGTTATATTCCTGCGTTATAATGGCCTGCACTTTAAGCTGGATACCAAGAAAGCCGAAGATTTTACAGTGGATATGGTCAATCATCGATTCGACCGCCTACAAGCCGCTGCAATCATTGAAGCCCACTCCACCATGATTCCAAGATCATAAAATGCAAAAATCCACAACCTCTTGCGGTTGTGGATTTACATGGTGGAGGCGAGGGGATTTGAACCCCTGTCCGAAGATCACGCCACACAGGCTTCTACGGGTGTAGTCACAGTTTTGATGTCACCTATAAGGACGCCCCGTAACCGGCTTCTTCATAGGTCAGCCTGATTGGTCTCTTCAGCTCACCCCAGGCGGAGATGAGACAGCGTATTCCACTACTTGTTAGCCCCTAATCCAGTCACATGGACGATGCTGGGTAGAAGCACGCACACAGTTTCTTAGGCTGCGAAAGCGTAGTTTGTTTGTTGTTTGCCGTTTAATAGGCTTTAGCGTTGTTGAAGTGGACGCGGCCCCACTACCCGCAACCCGCGCTCGTACTATCCCCGTCGAATCCATAAACGCCCCCAATTTGGCATAAACGGCCTCTCTTCATAGAAGAGTTCCGATTAGCACGAGAACCGCTTAGAATTAAGGTACAACGCCCGAAATCCAGCGTTGTTGATGTGAGCACGAATGCAATAAAGACACATTCCGTAAAACAAGTTATTCTGTCTTGCTTGGTACTGACTTAGTATATCATGAATTCATCATCCCATGCTCACTATATTACTGGTAAGCTTACTGAATGCTGGAACCATACACGAATTCTACCGGGCAACCTTCTGTTTCTCACGAAGCACACGCTGGATATCACGCTGTGCATCACGCTTCGCAGCTGCATCCCGCTTATCATACTGCTTCTTACCTTTACCTAGACCGATGAGCAGCTTCGCATATCCATTACGCACATAAATTTTCAGAGGCACAATGGAATAACCTTCTTGCTTCGAATGACCGAGCAGCTTATGAATCTGCGCTTTATGAAGCAGCAGCTTGCGTGCACGCGTTGGATCATCCGGATTATGCCGATTGCCTTGCTCAAATGGACTAATGTGCATGTTATGAATGAACATCTCACCATTCCGTATCGTAGCGAATGCATCGCTGATGTTAGCTCTTCCCAATCGAAGCGCCTTAATCTCCGTACCCAGAAGCACGATACCCGCTTCGTACGTATCCTCGATGAAATAATCATGGGAAGCTTTTTTGTTTTGGGCTAGCTGCTTGCCGTCACTTTTCTTACCCACTGAGGTCACCTCATCTTTGCTGCGATTGTCGCTTTTGAGAGCGCTGTTAGACATATATTGTAACAATTCTATAGACGGAAAGCAAGGCGACTGGATGCTCTCATTATGCCCTAAATAGGCCTTCTAACAAAATGAATACCTTTCCATAATAAAAAAACCGTCCATAACCTGACGGTTAGGACGGTTTCGACGCAGCTAATAAGCTATTACAGCTTAACTACGTTTTCAGCTTGTGGTCCACGGTTGCCTTGAACAACGTTGAACTCAACGCGTTGGCCTTCTTCAAGAGTTTTGAAACCTTCGCCAGTGATTGCGCTGAAGTGTACGAATACATCGTTTCCGCCTTCAACTTCGATGAAACCGAAACCTTTTTCTGCGTTAAACCATTTTACTGTACCTTGTTGCATTTGTAAAAACCTCCACAAAATAAAATTAATATGCGCCTGTTTCGTAATTAAACAAAAAATTCACACATTGGAAAAGGTCCCATGACTCTAATGACACCCTTTTCAATATGTGAATTCAGGTTCATTTTCTCGATTGATTTGAGTGTACTATACCCATATTCAAAATGCAAGCGACAAGCTTAAATATATTTTTACAGCTTATCCAAGATCACGGCGCCATATTCTGTTAAGGCCAGTAACGGCGCCGCTTCTCATGAATAGTCAATCTCTGTCAATTATTTTCTTTTTTTACGTACGAAAGCGGCTGTTGCATTGCCTCCGCCATCACTGTTTTTCTTCTTTCTCTTCTTGTTCTTCCCATTCTCCGGAGAATTACTCATTCCACTCGAAGATTGTGTATTTCTTCCAGCAGAGCCGCCGCCGCCCGGCGCTCCTCTGCCGCGCCGACCGCTAGATACCGGGTCTTCCCCGGTATCTGCGCCGCGGCTCCGGCTGCCTTCAGTGATCGGCAGCCCCCACATATCCGTGCGCGGTTTCCCGCCGCGCACCTCACGACCTGGCTCGAGCGGCTCCGCCTGCTCCAGCCAAGGCGAGCCCGCCGGGTTCACTCCGGCTGGGCCAGCTTCCGCTTCGCGGCCGGCGCCTCCGCGCCTGCGCTGCGCACTTCCGCCGCGAGCTTCGCCCCCGCGGCCCGCGCTATCGCGGCCTGCGTCTCCGCCGCCTTGGCCGCGCCTGCCTCCACGGCTTGCCGCTGAATCAGCAGCGCCGCCTCTACCGCCTTCACCAGCTGCCCTTTGCTCTAACCCTGGCACTTGCTCTTGACCCCGGCCGGCTCCCTGTCCGCCCTTACGGCGTCCACCGCCAAATGCGCTTCCGCCAGTGCCGCGGCCTTGCTCACTCTTGCCGCGACCGCCTTGGGCTTGCCCGCTTCCGCCTTTGCCGCGGCCACCTTGTCCACCGCCGCCCGCTGCTGCACCACTGCGGCCGAAGCTGCCGCGCTTGCGACCGCCTCTGCCTGCGCCGAAGCCGGCATCTGCAACGCCTTTGAAGCCGGCGCGAGGCTTCATATCCACCATCTCGAAGTCGATCGTGTGATCTTCCATATTCACGCTGGCGATACGGATCTTCACTTCATCACCGATACGATATACCTTCGAGGTTCGCTCACCGATCAGCACCATATGAAGCTCATGGAAGTGGTAATAGTCATCCGTCAGATCGCTCAGACGAATAAGCCCTTCTACCGTATTGCTGAGCTCCACGAACATACCGAAGCTTGTCACACTGCTGATAATGCCATCGAACTCCTCGCCGACCTTATCCAGCATGTATTCGCATTTCTTCAGCTTCTCTGTGTCACGCTCTGCATCAACAGCAACGCGTTCACGCTCGGAGGAATGCTGCGCAATATCCGGCATTCTCGCAGTCAACGCTTCATGACGCTGCTCAGACAAGGCTCCGCCTCCTGCCAGCACCTCACGAATAACGCGGTGAATAACAAGATCCGGATAACGACGAATTGGAGAGGTGAAGTGAGAGTAGAACTCCGCCGCCAATCCGAAGTGGCCTAGGCTCTCCGAATCGTATTTCGCCTGCTTCATCGAACGAAGCATCACCGTGGAGATCACCGTCTCCTCCTTGGAGCCCCGAATTTCCTCCAGCAAGGATTGCAGCGCACGCGGATGAACCGAATTGCCTTTACCCTTCACCACATAGCCGAAGTTGGACGCGAACTGCATGAAATGTAGGAGTTTCTCCTGATCCGGGTCCTCGTGAATCCGGTATAGGAATGGTACGCGCAGCCAGTGGAAATGCTCCGCAACCGTCTCATTGGCCGATAGCATGAACTCCTCGATCATCTGCTCAGCAACAGACCGCTCTCTTTTGACAATATCTACGGCTTTGCCGTCTTCATCGACAATAACCTTCGATTCTTGGAAGTCGAAGTCGATAGCTCCGCGCTTCATCCGTTTGTTCCGCAGCTTCATAGCCAGCTCTTCCATCAGCTTGAACATATCAAGCAGATCAGCATAGCGTTCCTTAAGCTCCGTCTCCGGCTCTTCTTCCGTTGCCGTCAGTATTTTACGTACATTCGTGTACGTCATACGCTCTTTGGTCTTGATAACGCTCGTGAATACATCATGGCGAACCCGCTTGAGCGTCTTCGCATCGAATTCCATCTCGCATGACAGCGTTAGTCTGTCTACCTGCGGATTGAGTGAGCAGATGCCATTCGACAAGCGATGAGGCAGCATCGGAATAACCCGATCCACCAGATAGACGCTGCACCCCCTGCGGAAAGCCTCTTGATCCAGCTCCGAACGCTCTTGCACATAATAGCCGACATCGGCGATATGAACCCCAAGCAGATAATTGCCGTTCTCCAGCAGCTTCACGTGTACAGCATCGTCTAGGTCCTTCGCATCCTCACCATCGATAGTGACGATAACCTCACCGCGAAGATCTCGACGTCCCTGCTGAATAATTTCTTCGTCCGTGATGGATTCAGGCGCTGCTTCCGCTTCTGCCATTACCTCATCCGGGAAGCTCTCTGGCAGCTGATGCTTGCGAATAATCGACAGGATGTCGATTCCTGGATCATTCTTATGCCCCAATATTTCGACAATTTCGCCCTCAGCTGCTGAACGTCCCTCTGGATACGTCACAATTCGCACGACGATCTTCTGACCGGAGACCGCTCCCTTGAATTCGCCCTTCGCGATAAAAATATCACGATTAATCCGTTTGTCATCCGGAATAACGAAGCCATAGGCTTCATGGTTCTCGAATGTGCCGACCACCTGCGTTACCGCCCGTTGCACAATGCGAACGACTTCACCCTCTAGACGGGTACCGCTCTCACTCTTGGAAGTGACACGAACAAGGACGATATCGCCATTCATCGCGCTCTTCTGGTCATTGCTATGTATATAGACATCGGGGTGATCCTTCTCATCAGGCAGCAGGAAGGCAAAGCCTTTTGCATGGGCCTGAATTTTGCCCCTAATCAGGTTCATTCGCTCGGGAACGCCGTAACGTTCATTGCGCGTCCGAATTATTTTACCCTCTTCCTCTAACAGAGTTAGCAGCTGTAGAAATTGCTTGAAGTCCGCGGCATCCGTAATGCCAAAATGCTGCTCCATCTCTTGATAAGTCATCGGTTTATAAGCCGTCTCACGCATAAAATCCAGCAGTTCATGCTCTTGCTTCATAATTGTCCTCGTCACCTCATACACCGGGTTCTTCTATCATCAATTGCAACCGGTTGATAGAATATCATATATCGTTTAGTATACACGAAATTCACCAATCGCATCCGCAATTCGCGAAAAAACAAAAGAGCGAAGGTTTCCCCTCGCTCTTCCGTGCTTTGTTATTAAAGTTTAACCACGTATGCAACAATCAAAGACAATAGGAAAAATCCGACTGCCAGTCCAACTGTTAGACGTTGTAGGAACAAGTCCAGACCACGTGCTTTCTGTTTACCGAACAAATGCTCAGCACCACCAGAAATCGCACCGGACAAGCCAGCACTTTTACCTTTTTGTAGCAGAACGACCGTAATCAAGCCGACCGAGAAAATAATAAGCAGTATTTTCAACAAAATTTCCATTTTATCCACCTCCAGCGTAGGAGTACCGTTTAAAACACATAAGGTGATTGTAGCACAGCGAAGCAATGAATTCAATAGTTTCAAATCGCTAGCACGATCGTCCACATTTATCCTATTTGATGTTGTTGGAAAAACTCATAGCTGATGCGCGCGCTTTCGATAGAGGTACTCTCGTACTGCTCTTGCTCTACAAATATATACTCGACGCCGGAAGCCTTCGTCACATCCAGCAGCCCGCTGTAACCGACCAAGCCTCTGCCAACCTCTGTATCCTTACGCCCGTCCATGAAATCCTTATAATGAGCTAGCTGCACCCGCCCTGCATACTTATTCAAGTACTCCCCAGGGCTATGACCGGCGACATGTACCCAGCCTAGATCGAATTCCATCAGCATGGATTCAGCAGGAACAAGCTCTAGAATATGATCAATGACAGGCTTGCCCTCAACCAGCTTGAATTCAAAATCATGATTGTGGTAGCCGTACTTCAGTCCTGCCTTGGCGACTTGCTCGCTCGCTTTGTTGAAGATATCTGCCAGACTGCGCACATCATCCAAAGTCGGCAGCTCTGGCAATGGTGCCCAAGGCGTCACAATATACGACAAGCCAAGCTCCTGCGCATAGTCGAGCTGTGCCTCCAGATCGGATTCCAGCTTGTCTGGACTTGCGAAGTTAAGAGGTACATGCGCCGAAGGCGCAGCGAGCCCCAGATCGCTTAGATATTGCTTAAGCTCCTTGGCCGGGGTGTTGAAGAATCCTGCGAATTCTACTGCCTTATAGCCGATATCAGCGACCTTCGCGATCGTTCCCAGGAAATCCTTCTCGGTCAAATCTCGTAAAGAATACATTTGAATGCCAACAATAGGGTTGCTCATAGTCAGACACCGCCTATACGTAGATTGTCTATTCTTAAGCTTAGTATACAACGGGCGGGACCGCATGACTTCCTCTAAAATCGCGACATCGCTTCTATTATAGCGACAGAGCTATTGAGATAAGCAGCTCAAAGACGACATTCAATTCTGGTAAGAATCGAATGTCGTCTTGAGTTGATTAGCAGCTTACGCTGCCATACGATTGTCACTGGCCGCCGCTCTAAGCTGCTTGCGATAGACCACCTTGGAGATGGTAATACTGATTTCATATAACAAGAACAATGGCACGATAACAATAATGTCTGACAGAATATCAGGGGGCGTTATCGTAATGGCAGTGAGCGCGAGGACAAAATAAGCGAGCTTGCGCGCTTTCGCAAGCCGAGTTGGGTTCAGAATGCCGAGCTTCGTCAGAAACATCACGATGGCTGGCATCTCGAACAGTAGACCGAAGGGGACTGTCATATGGATCATGAACGTGAAATATTTTTGCGCGGTATACATCGTTACGAAGGTGTTAACGGCCATCTGATTCATGAAATGAAGCACCATCGGGAATAGAATGAAATAGCCGAAGCAAATGCCGATTACGAACAGCAGGCTGATCCCAGGGATGAAGAGAAAAGCCGAATGCTGCGCTTCCTTCGGTATCGCTGGTGATACAAACCTCCATGTCTGATAGGCGGCAATCGGCAGTGTGACAGCAATTGCCACTACCCCTGCAATCATCATATACACCCAGATAACGTCGGACGGCCCAAGCAGCACCAGCTTTTGATCCATATCTCGAACCAGCCACTCATAGATGTCCTGAACATAGATGAAGGCTGCTGCCATCGCTACTAGGAACGCAAGCAGCGTGCGAATAAGCCTAGTGCGCATTTCCTCCAAATGGCCAATTAGACTCTGATCATTGGGATTGCTCATCTTACTTGACCGACGAAGCAGGAACCTTCACCGATTCCTCTTGCTTGTTCTTCTCGTCCTCATCTCCAACAAGCCCGCGAGTCGCGCCTTTGAATTCACTTAACGTCCGGCCGAATGCACGCCCAAGCTCCGGCAGCTTCGATGGTCCGAATATAATAAGCGCAATAATGAGGATTAACACTAATCCTCCAATTCCAATATTGCCAAATGGCATACCTTCAGCCCCATTCCTCTAATCTGACAGCCGCAGATGTTCATTAGATCTGCGGCTGTTGTCTGTTAACTGCCTTTCGCTGCCCTTAACCCAGCTTGAATCCACTAATCGCAACAACCGCACATCTTGCCTTTTTATCACCCGGCCGATGCGGCCACTGGCTGGTTGGGCTGTTCAGATCGGTTGTATTCTCTCCCGGATGCTGTACCGAGAGGAACAGCGTCTGCTCATCCGGTGTGAAGAATGGACCAGTCAGCTCACTTTCGACTGGTGCCGAAGCGAATTGCAGCGCAACGCCTTTATCCGGACCGCTAGTCGGGATGACGAACAACCCATTGTTCATAAACGATTTGTGGACGCCCTTGTTCTGGCTGCTGCTCGAAATATCCGTTACGACCCATAGATGTCCGTTCGAATCAAAAGCTAGGTTATCGGGTGAGCTGAATCCCGATTGGCGGCCGCCAGCAGCGAATATTTCAAAGTCGAACTCCAGAGCACCCAGATCATTGCCTGCTTCGAAGATCCGTGTAATATGTCCATGAATATTGCCATGATTATCGTTGTTCGTATGGCAGATAAACACCGTATTATCGAACGGTGAAATTTCAATATCCTCTGGACGGTCGGTAGGCGTACCCCCCACTAGCATGGCGGCTTCCTGACAGAACGTTACGACATCACCTTGCGTTTTAAATTTCTTTTGCAGCTCAGGCTTGTCTTTAACGGCTTTAGTCACCTCTGCTATCGTCATAGGAAGCCACTTGCCGCTCTTCAGGTTAGCGACATACAACGTGCCATCCTCCAGCAAGGCAGAGTTCGCACGGCCCTTGAGCTTGTCGTATTTGCCTTTGCTCACGAATTTATATACGCATGCGTCTTTCTTGTCATCTCCCATGTATACAACAACGCGGCCATCAGCAGCCAGCCCCATCGCTGTATTCTCATGATTGAAGCGGCCAAGCGCAGTGTGCTTTTTCAAATAGGACTTATCGAAAGGATCGATCTCAACTACCCATCCATAATGCGTATCAGGAAGCTTGGCCGCTGCCGCCGTCTCAGCGAAATTCTCCTCGCAGGATAACACCGTATTCCACAGCGTTACTCCTCCAGAGCAGTTCGCGAACGTTCCTACAGCACTTGTTGCACCGCCAACGGCTGTTCCGCCTTTGGCCGGGCCTGTGAGCTCAAACTTGGTATAGCCGTTAATTCGCCGAG
The DNA here is from genome assembly GCF_059686975.1 of Paenibacillus xinjiangensis. Classification (NCBI taxonomy): domain Bacteria; kingdom Bacillati; phylum Bacillota; class Bacilli; order Caryophanales; family Paenibacillaceae; genus Paenibacillus; species Paenibacillus xinjiangensis. Next base: position 46,282 of record NZ_JCAALS010000029.1, read on the forward strand.
CATGCTTCGATGTCGTATCCATTTTCCAAGTGCCCTTCTCATCACGGTAGACCTCAATGACGGACATACCCTGGTAATACAGATTATTATGGTTTTGTTCAGCTGTCAGCTTGCCATCCTTAATAGGTCCAATAGAAAAAATCGTCGTATACTCATGATTATTGACGAGCAGTCCACGCACATTCGAGCCATTCAGCGGGAAGAACGCATTATAATCACAGCCTGAACCGAACTTCTCCCCTGCTTCATTAATGACATCATCGAATGCAGCTACGACGTCATATTTGAAGGTTGGCGGCAATAGAAGCTTATCTTCCTTGGAAGGTGCAATCGGCTCAAAGTAGCCACTTACTCTATTCGTGCTGAAGCCAAACAAATGATCAGCTGTAGCTGACATCGCAGATGCCTTGCCATTCAATACTCCGAGTCCAGCCGAAGCTGTTGCAAGCGCAGCAGCACCTGTACCCAAATAGGAAAGAAATGTTTTGCGATCGATCGACTTGTTCAACCTTCTCCACTCCTCATTGTTCATAATCACTCTTGAGACAAGCATATAGAGCAACTGTTATGTCCGTGTCATAGAGAAATGGATTATTTGTAAATAATAGGAATATATACCCATAAGATCGATGAGCAGCCCTGCCTAGCTAATAAAAACCGACCCTCATCCCAAAAAAACTGGGATTAATGGTCGGTTTTTTACATCAAGCTCTAGACTATGATCAATGGCAGGCTTGCCCTCAACCAGCTTGAATGAATTACAACGCTGTTCTTGCTTTGTCCAGCAAGGCTTTGATAGCAGGATCAAGCTCAAGAGTTCTCAGTATCAGAGTAAGCGCTTCTGACCTCGTCGAAGAGGCATTCGGAGCAAATTGATTGGTCGTACGGCCTTGCACGATACCTGCCTTATAAGCTGCTTCAATCTGCTCGGCGTTCCAAGAGCCCTCAACGTCGGTGAATGAAGTGGTATCCGTGCTATTATTTCCATCCAGCACAGCTAACCTGCTTATGATAGCAATAATCTCAGCACGTGTAATGGTTGAATCCGGACGGAATGTACCATTCTCATAGCCATTAATGACACCACTTGATGCAAGGGCGCTAATCGCTTGTTTAGCCCAGTGGCTATCTGTATCGGAGAAGCCAGCCCAATCACTAGATGACTGTAGATTAAATACTTTTGCTATTATTGCTGCAAATTCAGCGCGCGTGATGCTGCCGTTCGGCTGGAAGCTGCCATCGTTATATCCGGATACCCATCCAAGCTGTTCGGACAATAAAATATTCGTATTGGCCCAATGGCTTGCAATATCCGTTAGCACAGAGGAACCCGCTTGCATATTGGCTATTTGCTGCTTCAAGTTAGTCAGGAATGCTGAATAGTTTATTTTATCCGAGAAAACAGTTGGTGTTGGCTCTACCTCGGATTCAGGAGTTGGGGTTGGAGTAGGACTTGTACTGCCGCCTGTTTGTTGTGCAAGACGCGTAACGATGATGTTATACACTTGTACACTGTTATCTTGGGCAGTAACTTCTACGCTAATCTTATTATTGCTCCCAACACTCAGAGAAATCGGATTGCTAGTTGGTTCTCCGTTATACTTCAGTACAGCCGTCGCTTCGCTATCCGATGTTCCATAAGTAGCGGAGGTAGCTGTAACGGAATATGGCACTGTAGCTGTATAATCGTATACGCTGCCCGTCACTGTCTCAAGTGTAATTCCGCTCAGTTCCAGAGAGCTAAGAGATGCGTCAGAAGGAAGCTCAGAAGACACGTCAGAAAGAGTCAGCACACCGTAAACCGATGTGTCCATATATCCGTTGCCGGTCGTATCGTTCCATGCAGCAACGCTTTGACGAGCGCCATCTTTCGCGTCATTAATCTGTACGTCAAAACCTAGCTTCGTGTTATTGCCCGGCGTGATTGTTTTCAATGGAATCTGCACTTCAACGGTATAGTTGGTTCCAGAAACGATAGTTGCCGAATTGAACCCACTCGCAATGCTTGACGGACTGAACGAAGTCTCGTTGTCAAAGTTTATTCTATACTGTCCGTCATCAGCCTCATAGTACGTCGTTTTCCCGTTGTTCTCGTCCACGAAAATTTCGACGGAATCTTGTTCCCACGCGTTCACGTTTGTTTTATCAAGCTGCGCATCGCTGACCTGAATCAGCAAATACAGGTTTTCATTATCCCAAAGCGCTTTAGCGACTCCACTTGCTCCTTGCCAAGCCAGCTGATACTTGTTAATTGGCATTTCAGACGTTTGGCTCCAAACCGCGTCAATCATTCCGTCGATTACAGGCGTTGCGAATGCGGCAGTCGCCTGGTTAGCTTCCTCGTACTCGGGTACATGCTCTTCCATGAAGGTATCCGGGTCGATAACGCCATAATAAGCAGGCTTGGCCTGCAGGCTCTTATCAAACAACAACGGATTAGAAGAGGCTCTCCAGCTCGTATTGTCATCCATTCCCCAGAAGGTAACGCGTGCTATATTCGCAGCGTGTGCTCTGAATAGATCAAAAAGCTGTGCGTACAGATAGCCCTGCGCATCAGCAAGCTCCTCAGAAAGCTCGTAGTTGCTTCCAGCCTGAATGTCAAGCTCTGTTATGCTTACTTCCACACCTAAGGAAATAAACTTCTCTAAGGACTTTTTAACATTTTCCGGGTTCGTGTTGACACCGTAGTGCGCTTGCATCCCGATACCGTCGACGAGGAGTTTTCCGGGGTGTGTCAGCGCGTACCTGTCATTGAATTCTTTAACCATACTGTAAATAGCTTGCGCTTTATTCTGATTGTCTTCGTTGTAATCGTTGTAATACAGCTTGACATCCCATTCAGGATGCAAGTCCAGCACTTCTTTTGCTGCCAAAAACGCTTGCTCTACGTAATCCGGACCGATGGCATTATACCAAGGGGATTTCCGCAGTGCAGCTTCCCAATCTATCGGGTTCGAAGGGTTGTCGTTCATCGCCTCGTTGACGACGTCCCACGAAATCACCCTGTTGCCGAAATGCTCCATAACCGTTTGAATATGAGTCCTCAAGTTGACCAGAGCTTCTTCCCGTCCCAAGGGTGTGCCGTCCAACGTATTCATCCACTCAGGCGATTGCTGATGCCATACGAGCACATGGCCGTGCATCTGCATTCCTTCATCCAGAACTTTATCGACCATCGCATCTGCCGCGGTAAAGGTATAGTTGCCCTTCGTAGGCTGCATCGCATCCGGCTTCATAGCATTTCCCGCTGTGGCGACATTGTGGTGCATCTTCAGAAGGTCAAGCCGGACGCCTGACAGATCTTCTGCGGATATCGCGTTACCGATCAGGAAATCGGACTGATAAGCGTCTTTAATCGGCGTGAGATCTTCCTGTATGGATATCGGACCGGTGCTTGTGCTTGTAAGGCTGATATCGTCAATATAGAAAGATGCCGTACTGTTGCTGGAGCTTTCCACATGAATCGTCAAGTATTCACTGCTTACATTGTTATAACGATAGGTTCCCTCGAATTGAACCCAGCCATCGCTTGTGCTGATTGTTTTTGGAGCAAGCGCAACATAACTGGCGCTGCCTCCATCGCCAATCTGCGTGGACAGCTGGAGCTGGGAGCTTGCAGGTGAAATCAGCTTGATCCAAGCTGAAATTTTATATTCGTAGCCCTCGTCAACATATGTCTCCATACGCAATGACGGCCCATGCCATGTTGACGATCTGCCCTCTACTTTTAAAGCGTATGAACCGTTGTCGGTATAATTTGCTTCATTGGTTACGGTCAGCGTTTCAGTGCCTGCCCTGCCTGTAAATCCGCCTGCCGTTTGGTCTTCAAACGTGATTGTGTTGAAGTCTAAAGCTGGCGGTCTTGTCTCTTCCTCCTCTTCACCGTCCGTAATTACCTGTTCAGTAATCAATACGTCCCCGATATAGAATGGAACCGCTTTCCCATCATCGTTGGATTGAACACGGAGGCTCGTATCATGGCTGGTATCCACCGTAAACTCTTTCGTTAATGTAAAAGCACTTCCGTGTACAAAATCTGTACCTGCCAACCAGCTGTAGCTATCTACCGTTTGAAGAAAAGCTTGTGCACCAGTAGGAACAGCCACATCAGCGTCAACATATCCTGTTACCGTTACCGTGTAGGTTTTGCCGTTCTCCAGCCCGATATTGGCAAATTCAAAATCAACAGCGTCCCAGTTGTTCGCTCTGTTGCTTACGTACAAAGCTGCTCCGTCAGCATTGCCGTCAAAAACTTTGCCGGTTACCGGAGTTAAGCTGGCGCCTCCTGATTGCGCTGCAGCTCCATTGCCGCTCTCAAAGGTTTCATGATAAATTATGGTAGTTTCTGAAGTTGCTGCTTCCGCGGTCGGTGCAAGCCAGCCTGACGGAATAAGCAAAGCTGCAGCAAGAAAGATCGAGACGACTCTTATGAGTTTTCTGCTCATTTATTACATTCCCCTCCAAAATATATTTGGCATGACAGTAAAGCGCTTACATTATTTTCTGGAAATACCTCCTTTCCTGAGCAAGATTATAACGTGTATCAAAATGTTTCGTCATATACAAAATAAACAAAATATTGTAATTTTCAAAGATAAAGTGAGGGACACCATAATACCTCCAGAGCATAAAAAAGAACGGCCCTCCAATTAGAGGACCGTTCCTGATTCAAGCGCAATGCTTATTTGAAGTTTTTAAGGTTGTAGAATGCGGATTTGCCTGCATATTGAGCAGTTGAAGACAGTTGGTCTTCAATGCGAAGCAATTGGTTGTACTTCGCAACGCGGTCCGTACGGGACGGTGCGCCTGTTTTGATCTGACCAGCATTCGTAGCAACAGCGATGTCAGCAATTGTGCTGTCTTCGCTCTCACCGGAACGGTGGGAGATAACCGCTGTGTAACCAGCGCGTTTAGCCATTTCGATTGCATCGAATGTTTCAGTCAGGGTACCGATTTGGTTAACTTTAACCAGGATCGAGTTACCTACACCTTTTTCGATACCATCAGACAGACGCTCAGTGTTCGTTACGAACAGGTCATCACCAACGAGTTGTACTTTGCCGCCGAGTTTGTCAGTAAGCAATTTCCAACCTTCCCAGTCATCTTCGGAGCAGCCGTCTTCGATTGTGATGATTGGGTATTTATCAACCCATGAAGCGAGCAGGTCAACGAATTCAGCAGATGTGAACGATTTGCCTTCGCCTTCAAGGTGGTATTTGCCGTCTTTGTAGAACTCAGTGGAAGCAACGTCCATACCGAGGAATACGTCAACGCCTGGTTTGTAGCCAGCAAGCTCGATCGCGGAGATGATTGTAGTAATCGCCTCTTCGTTCGAACCAAGGTTAGGTGCGAAGCCGCCTTCGTCGCCAACTGCAGTGTTAAGGCCTTTATCTTTCAATACCGATTTCAGGTTATGGAAGATTTCAGCACCGATGCGAAGAGCTTCTTTGAAGTCAGCAGCGCCAACTGGCAGAACCATGAACTCTTGTACGTCGATGTTGTTGTCAGCGTGCTCGCCGCCATTGATGATGTTCATCATTGGAACTGGCAGCGTTTTTGCATTGAATCCACCAAGGTAAGTGTACAAAGGCACGTTCAGAGCGTCAGCTGCAGCGCGAGCAACAGCCATCGATACAGCAAGAATAGCGTTAGCGCCTAGTTTTGCTTTGTTAGGCGTACCGTCAAGCTCGATCATTTTGCGGTCGATTGCTACTTGATCAAGTGCATCCAGACCGATGATTTCAGGAGCGATGATGGAGTTAACATTGTCAACGGCTTTCAGAACGCCTTTGCCAAGGTAACGGCCTTTGTCGCCGTCGCGAAGCTCAACAGCTTCATAAGCACCAGTGGATGCGCCGGATGGAACGATAGCGCGACCTTGGCCGCCGGACTCTAGGGATACTTCTACTTCAACAGTTGGGTTACCGCGGGAATCAAGCACTTCGCGTGCATATACGTCAACGATAATAGACATGTGTGTAACACTCCTTTTAATTTGAATGGAATTAGAATTTGTTGTTATTACTTCTGAAGAAGGGACAGGCCAGTCATTTCTATCGGCTTAGCAAGCTCCAGCAGATCAAGTACTGTAGGCGCTAAGTCAGCAAGAATGCCGCCTTCGCGAAGCTCTGAGCCAGCTACGGTAACGATACATGGAACCGGATTCGTCGTATGTGCCGTGAAAGGACGGCCATTCTCGTCGAATACCATATCTGCATTGCCGTGGTCAGCTGTAATAATGCAAGCTCCGCCTTTGGCAAGAACCGCTTCTACTACTTTGCCCAGACATTCATCCGTTGCTTCAACCGCTTTGATCGTCGGCTCCAGCATACCGGAGTGACCAACCATATCGGGATTCGCGAAGTTGAGAATGATTGCGTCATGCTTGTCCGCTTCGATCTCTCTAACAGCTGCTGCTGCTACTTCATAAGCGCTCATCTCTGGCTGCAGGTCGTAAGTTGCGACCTTCGGCGAAGGGATGAGTACGCGAGTCTCACCCGGAAGCTCGGCATCGCGGCCGCCGCTGAAGAAGAACGTTACGTGCGGATATTTCTCTGTCTCAGCAATACGCAGCTGCTTCTTGTTATTCTGTACCAGAACCTCACCAAGCGTGTTGTCCAGGTTCTTAGGTGAATACGCTACGAAGCCGCCAATTGTTTCACTGAATAGCGTTAAGCAGACAAAGTACAAGTTTTTCGGAACGGTCTCGCCACGGTCGAAACCGCGGAAATCCTCATTCGTGAATACTTGTCCAAGCTGAATGGCACGGTCAGGACGGAAGTTGAAGAAGATGACGCTATCTTCCGATTCCACAAGACCAACAGGCTTGCCATCCGCGCCAACGATAACGGTTGGCATAACGAATTCATCATAAACGGATTTCTCATAGGATTCAACTACCGCTTTGATTGGGTCCGTGTATTGCGGGCCATCGCCATAAACCATGGCGCGGTATGATTTCTCAGTCCGTTCCCAGCGCTTGTCACGATCCATTGCGTAATAACGTCCTTGAACGGTCGCTATTTGACCTACGCCAACCTCTTCAATCTTCGCTTGCAGTCTCTCCAGGTATCCCTTCGCGCTATCTGGCGACACGTCGCGGCCGTCTAGAAAAGCGTGAATGTATACTTCCGTAAGACCTTCCTTCTTAGCTAGATCGAGGAGAGCGAATAAATGCTCAATATGGCTATGAACGCCGCCATCTGACAAGAGGCCATACAGGTGAAGCTTCTTGTTGTTCGCCTTCGCATGATTCACTGCACCAAGAATGGTTTCATTATCGTAAAATTCGCCATCGCGAATTGATTTGCTGATGCGGGTCAAATCTTGATAGACAATCCGTCCTGCGCCAATATTAAGATGGCCCACTTCGGAGTTGCCCATTTGCCCTTCAGGCAAGCCGACAGCTTCGCCTGACGCTGTTAGCGTCGTATGCGGATAAGTCGACCAATACCGATCATAATTTGGCTTCTTTGCTTGTGCAACGGCATTGCCCGTTACATCGTCGCGTAAACCGAATCCGTCAAGAATAATGAGAGCTACAGGTTTACGGGACATATTACTTTGCCCCCTGGACAAGAGCGATATAGGATGCCGGCTCCAAGCTAGCGCCGCCTACAAGCGCGCCGTCGATGTCGGTTTGACCGAGATACTCAGCTACATTGTTAGGTTTAACACTGCCGCCGTATTGAATGCGTACAGCTTCAGCTGTTGCAGCATCATACAAGCCTGCTACTACGCTGCGGATATAACCGATAACATCTTGTGCATCCTCTGAAGTCGAAGATTTGCCAGTTCCGATTGCCCAGATTGGCTCGTAAGCGATAACGACTTCTGCTGCTTGCGCTGCGGATAGACCTTGGAAAGCGGCTTCCGTCTGCACTTTAACAACATCCTTCGTTTCATTCGCTTCACGCTCTTCAAGCTTCTCGCCTACACAGATAATCGGCGTCAAGCCATGCTTGAATGCTGCATGTGCTTTTTTGTTGACAATCTCATCCGTCTCAGCGAAGTATGCGCGGCGCTCCGAATGTCCAAGAATAACATATTTCACACCAAGATCCTTCAGCATTACGCCGCTGATTTCACCTGTGTATGCACCGTTGTCCTCGAAATGCACGTTTTGCGCGCCAATCGCGATTGTTGTGCCTTTTGCTGCTTCAACCAGAGCCGGAAGAGTTGTGTAAGGTGCACAGATTACGCTCTCTACGCCCTCTACCTCTGCTCCGCCTTTGATATCAGCGAAGAAGGATACAGCTTCGGATACCGTTTTGAACATTTTCCAGTTGCCAGCGATAATTGGTTTTCTGCTCATCGTAGTAAACCTCCTAAAAAGAATTGGTGAAGCTTGAACTCTATTTATCGTTAAGAGCAACAACGCCAGGAAGCGCTTTGCCTTCCATGAATTCCAGAGAAGCGCCGCCGCCAGTTGAGATATGGTTCATCTGATCAGCAAGGCCGAATTTCTCAGCTGCTGCTGCAGAGTCGCCGCCGCCGATTACTGTGTAACCAGCAGTCTCAGCACATGCTTTAGCTACAGCTTGTGTACCGTGTGAGAATGGCTCGATTTCGAATACGCCCATCGGTCCGTTCCATACAACAAGCTTGGAGTTTTTGATTGCATCAGCATAGATTTCACGTGTTTTCGGTCCGATATCAATGCCTTCCCAATCAGCAGGGATGCCGTCAACGTCAACGATGCGAGTGTTAGCTGATTTGCTGAAATCATCCGCAACAACGATGTCGACTGGAATCAGGAAGTTTTTACCCAGAGATTTCGCTTTCTCGATGAACTCAAGAGCAAGATCAAGCTTCGAGTTGTCAACGAGGGATTTGCCGATTTCGTGGCCTTGTGCTTTGAAGAACGTATACGACAAGCCGCCGCCAATGATGATGTTGTCAGCGATTTCGATCATTTTGTTGATAACATCGATTTTGTCTTTCACTTTGGAGCCGCCAACGATAGCTGTGAATGGACGCTCAGGGTTGTTAAGCGCTTTGCCAAGCACGTCCAGCTCTTTCTCCATCAGCAAGCCAGATACAGCTGGGATGTGGTGAGCAATACCTTCAGTCGATGCATGAGCACGGTGAGCAGCACCGAAAGCGTCGTTCACGAACAGATCAGCAAGCTCTGCGAATGCTTTTGCAAGCTCAGGATCATTCTTCTCTTCGCCAGCGTGGAAGCGCACGTTCTCAAGCAGCAATACATCGCCTTCGTTTAATGCGTTCACTTGCGCTTTAACAGCTTCGCCGATAGACTCATTAGCTTTAGTCACAGGCTTGCCCAGAAGCTCAGAGAGACGAGCTGCAGAAGCCGTGTGGCGAAGCTCTTCAACTACTTCTCCATTTGGACGGCCAAGGTGGCTGGCAAGAATAACTTTAGCGCCTTTTTCAATCAGATAATTAATGGTTGGAAGCGTCTCACGAATACGCTTGTCATCTGTAATTTTACCATCTTCGAGCGGTACGTTAAAATCTACGCGCACAAATACGCGTTTGCCTGCTACTTCTACGTCACGAACACTTTGTTTAGCCATTTGTTATAGCCTCCCTGATTATAGGTACATCGTTCATTGCCGAGCCTTAAGCTTTAAGCGGTCTGGCTGCAGCAGGTCAATATCAGCAAAAAAAAGGCGTTCCTTCTCTTATAAGAAGAAACGCCCCTCCCATGAACTCGCTTCAGCTGAAGTAAGCACACGGGCTACAAGGTTCCGCTAAGTTTCGCGGAACTCCCGGGAGCGCCGCAGACTTGAGCGTGTCCCGGAATCAGCCTCTCGGCCGATCCGGGACGGAAGCGTTCCATGCAATTGTGGGAAAAGGCTGTTAAGCTTACAGACCTTTGCTAGCGATATAAGCAGCGAGGTCAACTACACGGTTCGAGTAGCCCCACTCGTTGTCGTACCAAGAAATAACTTTAACCATGTTGCCTTCAACAACCATAGTCGACAGACCATCGATTGTGGAAGAAGCAGGATCACTGTTGTAGTCGCTTGATACAAGCGGCAATTCGTTGTAGTTCAAGATGCCTTTAAGTGCGCCTTCGGAAGCTTCTTTGAGTGCTGCGTTAACTTCTTCAACAGTAACGTCAACTTTCAGTTCAGCTACAAGGTCAGTTACGGATACGTTAGGTGTAGGAACACGCATAGCCATACCGTTCAATTTGCCTTTAAGCTCAGGAAGAACCAGGGAAACAGCTTTTGCTGCGCCAGTGGAAGAAGGAATGATGTTCTCAGCAGCTGCGCGAGCACGACGCAAGTCTTTGTGCGGCACATCAAGTACGGATTGGTCATTTGTGTATGAGTGAATAGTAGTCATCATACCTTTAACGATTCCGAATTTATCGTTCAATACTTTTGCAAACGGAGCAAGACAGTTCGTTGTGCAAGAAGCGTTAGAGATAACAGTGTGAGCTGCTGCATCGTATTTATCTTCGTTAACGCCGATAACGATTGTGATATCTTCGTTAGTAGCAGGAGCGGAGATAATAACTTTCTTAGCGCCGCCTTTCAAGTGAAGCTCAGCTTTTTCTTTCGCTGTGAAAATACCAGTGGATTCAACAACGATTTCAGCGCCTACAGAAGACCAAGGAAGGTTCTCTGGGTTACGTTCTGCGAATACTTTGATTTCACGACCGTTAACGATAATTGCGCCTTCTTTAGCTTCAACTGTAGCGTCAAGAGTACCGTGAGTTGTGTCATATTTAAGAAGATGTGCCAGTGTGCTAGTATCTGTAAGATCATTTACTGCCACGATTTGTACATCTTTGTTGTTAAGTGCTGCGCGGAAAACATTGCGGCCGATACGTCCGAAACCATTAATACCTACTTTAACCATTGTTGTTTCCTCCTAAGCGTTTTTAAATGCTTTATATATTTCAAAACGTTTCACGGTTATCGCATGAGCAAGCCGCAAATCGTCATGATCACTTCTTTTAGCGTGCTTATGTTCAGCTCTGCTGCTCGATAATAGCTGCAATCTCAAGTGCTGCTGCTTCATCGGTTATGAGGACATCATTGTGCTTGAATCTCATTACAGCGGCGATGGCCTCAGCCTTACTCTTGCCCCCTGCAACACCTATAACACATTCAGTCTTCACAATATCCTCGAGTCGTAATCCTACCGTCTGCATTTTGTGGACAACCTCGCCTCTTCGGTCGAAATAAAACCCGAAAGCTTCAGCTAAAGCTCCTTCAGCAGCGATTGCATCAATGACCTCTGGTTCGAGCCTTCTGCGTCTCGCCATCACTTTAGCGTCCCCGATTCCATGAACGACGATTCGGGCCCTTCTAATGACTTCTACGATTTCGCGAATATTCGGCTCTTGCATCAGTGAGGCATAGGCCTCATCCCCGAGATGATCCGGAACATGGAGCAGCCGATAATTAGCACCCGTCCGCTTAGCCATTGTTGAAGCTATCGTATTGGCCTGATAATCCATACTTTCTCCGAGTCCGCCTCTTGCTGGTACGAACCAATTCGTCTTGAGTGGTGCATTTGTTGTTAGGTAGTTGGCAACTTGAGCGATTGTCGTTCCACCGGTTACCGCTACCACATCATCCTGCTTCATCACTTTACTGAGCACTTGGCAGGCTGCTCTACCCAGCTCACGCTTGGTATGGGAAGAGCTTTCCGAGTCGCCGGCTACAATGACAACCTGCGAGAGCCCGAATGCACTTCTAATTAACTCCTCAAGCTCAGATAAGCCAAATATCGTTTTGTAGAAGGGCTCCAATTCTTCCAGTAGCCGTTTGCCCGCCTCGCTTATCCGCATGCCCGCTGTATGAATCTCAAGCAAGCCTTGCGATTTCAGAAAATCGGTCTCGGCACGCAGTACTCGTTCAGTCATCGATAGCGTTGTAGCTAATGTACGACGGCCGATCAAACCGGAGAGCATCACCTGGTGCAAAATCAAATACCGCTTTCTCATCACGTCGAGCAAATCTGGGAGAAGCTGCTGCTGCAGTTCAATAATCTGGCGCATCTTCTATATGTTCACTCCATCGGCTTAAGGATATGATCGCTGGACTATTACCGTCCCGCATGATCAATTTAAGTCCCACCCTTATTTTAACGAATAATAGTTAACATAGCAATAGTACATTTGGACTTGTAATCGCTTACTGTCACCATTTTCTCAAATTTATTTACGGACCCGATCTTGCTTTTTCAGACGGAATAGCATATACTAAGTCTCGCTGTTCCTTTTATATGCGCCCGTGGTCCAATGGATATGACGTAGGCCTCCGGAGCCTGAGATCTAGGTTCGATTCCTAGCGGGCGCGCCACTATTTTTATTATCACCTACAACATATAACCTAACCGCCCTGCAGAGGGCGGTTTTTTTGTATCTATGAAGCAAGCAGCCTTTCCTTATCAGCAGGTGGCTATTCCTTTCCCACATAGGTAGTTTGACTATCTTTGACTTTTGTTTGACTATCCGCTATTATATGAATACGGCAACACTATATTTGTTATTTTCCGAGGAGGGGACTTAAGTTGGACATGAATTTCGTTCCTATGGTTATTGAGCAAAACAATCGCGGAGAGCGCGCATATGACATTTATTCCCGACTTCTGAAGGATCGCATTATTTTCCTCGGATCTGGCGTGAATGACGTCGTAGCTAACTCCATTATTGCCCAGCTGCTATTCTTGGCAGCAGATGATCCGGAGAAAGATATTTCTATCTACATTAACAGCCCAGGCGGATCGATTACAGCCGGGATGGCCATTTATGATACGATGCAATACATCAAACCGGATGTCTCGACGATCTGTGTCGGCATGGCGGCTTCCATGGGCGCTTTCCTGCTCACAGCTGGTGCCAAAGGCAAGCGTTACGCGCTTCCGAACAGTGAAGTCATGATTCATCAGCCGCTTGGAGGCGCAGAAGGCCAAGCGAGCGATATTGAGATTCGCGCTCGCCGCATCCTGAAGATGCGCGACAAGCTTAACGGCATTCTGGCTGATCGTTCCGGCCAACCGCTCGAGCGTATCGAGAAGGATACGGATCGCGATTACTTCATGAGCGCTGAAGAAGCAAGAGAGTACGGCCTCGTGGACAAAGTCATCGAAAGAGTATAATTCTAATAAACGAAGGGCCATTCTCCAAGTGAGGATGGCCCTTCGTTTGTCTATGCTGCATACGCAAAAAAAGCGCTCGCAGCATCCACTAGGAATGCTGCGAGCGCTTATCTTGATCCTGCTGCTATTGGTTCTCCAGCTCTTCTTTGCTGACCAGTGCGACTAAAGCGTTTACAGCCTGTTCTGCGTCCGAACCTTCTGCACTTATGAATACTTCCGTACCGGAACTAATCGCCAAGCTCATAATTCCCATAATCGATTTGGCATTCACTTTCTTGTCGTCTTTCTCTACAAATACTTCGGAGGAGAATTTGTTAGCTTCTTGAACGAATAGTGCTGCAGGTCTTGCATGAAGACCAGTTTTGAGACGAACGACAACTGGAAGCCTTGTCATGGAAACCATACCCCCTATTTCATAATCAATCAAGCGTGAACGGCTGCCGTCAAGCTATGGCGGCAAGCAATCGTTCCGCGTAGAAAGATAAGCGTTGTATATACGAACATACGCTATACTTTCTTATCTTCCGTTAAACGTCCAGTGAGAGAATCCGCTAGGCGGACATCACCGACACCCGCAAATTTGCCATATAATAAGCCTTTTTGTACATTATTATATCATTATAACATCGGTTGCACTAGGAAAAAAGTTTAACCATTTCGTAATTTTTCAGCTAGTTCATCAATTTTGCGCAATCGATGGTTAACACCGGATTTGCTGACCGTTCCTTTGAGCATCTCTCCAACCTCTTTGAGGTTGATGTCCGGATGCTGAAGTCGTACAACTGCAACTTCCTTGAGCTTATCAGGCAGGTTATCCAGACCGATCTCTCTCTCCAGCAGCTTAATGTTGTCAATCTGCCGAACAGCCGCACCGATTGTCTTATTGAGATTAGCTGTTTCACAATTGACGATCCGATTAACCGAGTTTCGCATGTCGCGCATTATTCGGACATCCTCGAACTTGAACAGCGCCTGATGGGCTCCGACAATGTTCAAGAGCTCGATAATCTTCTCGCCTTCCTTGATATAGAACACGAAGCCTTTCTTGCGCTCAATACATCTGGCATTCAGATCGAACTTGTTAGCAAGCGTCACCAGAGCGCCGCAGTGCTCCTCATACATCGAGGAAATTTCCAGATGATATGACGATCCTTCGGGATTGTTCACAGAGCCCCCAGCAAGGAAAGCCCCTCTTAGATAAGATCGTTTGCAGCAAGGCTTCTTGATTATATCCTTATCAATACCCGAATTAAAAACAAACCCCTCCGAAACGATACGCAGCTCGCTCAATATTTCTTGAACCTGCGTAGGAATTCGAACGATATAGACATTGTTTTTTTTAAGCCGCATTTTTTTGCGAACGAGAAGCTCGACGTGCACTTCGAAATGCTTTTTCAACAAAGAATAGATTCGACGTGCAATAGCAGCATTTTCGGTAGAGATGTCCAGTACGACTTTGCGGCTGGATACGCTGACAGAACCATTCATCCGGATAAGGGCAGACAGCTCAGCCCGTTCACAGCAGGAATCGGCTTCAATCAGCGTCAGTTCCTTTTTCGTTTGCGCCGCAAATGACATCGTTCCTTCACCTCTTTCTTAACATCCAGTTTTCCACCAGCTTATAGATATGATGACTGAGGCGCTCTGCATCATGACGCAGGAACGTTCGGAACAGCACAAGCCGGTCTGCAATAACTTCATAGCCTCTGCGGGTAACCTCATCCAGATCCAGATGAACCGCTTTGGCTCCAAGCTCTGCATATTTATCCTCAACCTGAGGAGGTATCTCACCGTCATTCACAATAACATAATCAAATAGATGATGCCCAATATGATCATAAATCGCGTCCAAATGGTCGCTAACTGAATAATTATCTGTCTCTCCTGGCTGTGTCATCACATTGCACACGAACAACTTCACTGCGCAGGAGTCCACAATAGCGTCTGCAAGCTTAGGCACTAGCAGGTTAGGAATAATACTCGTATATAGGCTGCCTGGTCCAATGAGAATGGCATCTGCCTGTTCAATGGCTTCTACCGCTTCAGCTAACGGCTCTACATTGTCCGGCTCGATGAACACTCTCTTAATAACTTTCCCCGATTTCGGAATCATCGATTCCCCGACGACAATAGAACCATCAGTCATCTCGGCTTTCAGCACGATCGCTTGGCCTGCGGCAGGCAGCACCTGACCGCGAACCGCAAGTACCTTGCATAACTCACGCACGCCCGTAACGAAATCGCCGGAGATGTCCGTCATAGCCGCCAGCATAAGGTTGCCTAGACTATGCCCTGCAAGTCCAGTTCCATTATTGAACCTGTATTGGAGCACTTCAGTCAACAGCGGCTCGGCATCTGCGAGCGCCATAATGACATTGCGAATATCGCCCGGAGGCGGAATCTGCAGCTCATTGCGAAGAATGCCGGAGCTGCCGCCATCATCAGCTACAGTAACGATCGCCGTAATATCAAGCGGCTTCTCCTTCAGACCCCTTAGCATGACCGAGAGACCCGTTCCACCGCCGATAACGACGATTTTGGGGCGCCTTATTATTTTGTGCCTAGCCTGCATTCTCTCACCCCGTCAATGCTTATCACGGTCGGCATCACGGTGACTGACACGGACCCGTTCCGTGTCACTGCTGCCGAGCACGCGGCCCAAATATTCGGCAATGGCCACCGAGCGATGCTTGCCGCCCGTACAGCCAATACCAATAACGACCTGGCTCTTCCCTTCCTTATGGTAGAGAGGGATTAAAAATTGAAGCATATCCAGCAGCTTCGTCAAGAAAGTTTGCGTTTCCGGCCATTTCATTACGTATTCATATACTTCCGGAGTCTGACCGGTATTCGGGCGCAAATGATCAATATAATGAGGATTAGGCAAAAATCTTACATCATAAATAAGATCGGCATCAATGGGAATACCATATTTGAAGCCGAATGAAGTGACATTCACAGAAAGGCTGTTCTGCTCCAGATTCGTGAATCTTGATACGATTCTCTCTTTCAATTGCGCTGGCTTGATCGTACTCGTATCGATAACCTGTGACGCTGATCCTTTCAGATCCTCCAGCATCCTGCGCTCCAGACGAATGCCCTCAAGCGGCATTCCTTCAGGAGTCAGCGGATGGCGTCTACGACTCTCCTTGTAACGCTGTACAAGCACCTCATCCGTCGCATCGAGGAATAGAATTTCACAGCTAATCGTAGAATGCTCACGAATAAAGCTTAGCGATTCCGATAAAGCAGTGAAGAATTCACGGCCTCTCAAATCGATAACGAGTGCTACCTTTCCGATCTTGCCATTGGACTGCTCGATAAGCTCCGCAAACTTAGGAATTAGCACTGGCGGTAAATTATCGACACAGAAGAAGCCAAGATCCTCTAGGCTTTGCACGGCAATCGTCTTGCCTGCACCTGACATTCCTGTAATAATAACAAGCTTCGACATCGCTCCCGTTTCCATAACTGTCCCCTCCTTGCCCGTCGCAGAGCTATTATTGCCTATCATTATGAACGTAGAATGAGACCGGCTGCGCCTACTACTCCTGCGTTATTGCCAAGAGTTGCTGCAACGATCTTGACGCCATCCTTCGCTTCTTTCTGCGTGTACTTGTCGAATACTTCACGGATTTGCTCGAACAGGAACTCGCCAGCTTTCGATACGCCGCCTCCGATGATGAAGCATTCTGGGTTAAGTACAACAGCCATGACAGCCATAGATTTGCCGAGATAATAAGCAGCACGATTCACGATGCGCGCAGCTACCTCATCACCAGCTTTGGCTGCATCAACTACGTCTTTAGCCATTATATTCTCAACTTGGGATAAAGAAGTACGATCTCCGCGCTCAACCGCATCTTTTGCCATACGAATAATGCCCGTTGCCGAGGACACGGTCTCAAGACAGCCCATTTTGCCGCATCCGCATTGGATAGCTTCCAGATCTGGTACGATCGATATATGTCCAAGCTCGCCTGCCATGCCAGCGAAGCCTTCTACGATTTTACCACCGATGATGATACCGCCGCCTACACCTGTGCCGAGTGTATAGCAGACGCAGTTGTCGATGCCTTTGCCAGCACCTGCCCATGCTTCGCCGAGAGCTGCCACATTCGCATCATTATTAACCTTCACCGTCACTTGGAGCTCCTGCTCCAAATAGGATTTCAGGTTCACATCACGAATTTTCAGGTTAGGAGCGAATTTCACATAGCCATTCGGGATGTCTAGGAATCCAGCAATACCTACACCTACACCGCCAACTGCGTCCCACTCGTAAGTTGACTCAGCGACAATGTTACGTGCATATTGTGCAATATTATGAAGGATAGTGTCTGTTCCTTTACTTGTTTCCGTCGGCCCTTCGTAGGTTTGAAGCAATTGTCCAAACTCATCGCATAATCCGACCTTGATGGCGGTACCACCGACATCGATTCCAACGTAAATCTTTTGAGACATTCCTAGTCCACCTCATTATATAATCTTATCTGTTCACTATAAGCGAACGCCTTCTTCCGGTCAAGACAGGCGGCAGGCCAGCATTCAGCTGTTACGCCCAGCATTTATGCCAGCTTCGATCTATGTTTCTTTCTCAAAAAGAGCCCTTTCCGAAGGAAGGTAGTTCCCAAGGAAAGGGCCTTATGAGGAAGCCTGCTAGTACAATTACAGCGACTTGCTCCAATCATGCGTAATGCTTCCTTCAATGAACCGTTCGCAGTCCAGAGCAGCCATACAACCACTGCCTGCTGCTGTAATCGCTTGGCGATATTTACTATCTTGAACGTCTCCACAAGCGAACACACCAGGGATGTTCGTCTCAGAAGTGCCAGGGTTTACCTTGATGTAGCCATGCTCGTCTGTATCGATCTGGCCATTAAGGAACTTCGTGTTCGGCGTGTGGCCGATAGCGATGAAGATACCGTTCGTCTCAATAACCTCTTCTTCGCCAGACTCGTTGTTGCGGACCTTGAGGCCCGTTACACCCATGCCGTTAGCGACAACCTCTACAGGTGTACGGTTCAAGCTCCAGCCGATCTTCTCATTCTCACGCGCACGATCCTGCATGATCTTGGAAGCGCGCAGCTCATCACGGCGGTTAACCAGCTCTACGTTAGTCGCGAAGCGAGTCAGGAAGCTCGCTTCCTCCATAGCCGAATCTCCGCCGCCGACTACGATGATTTTTTTGCCGCGGAAGAAGAATCCGTCACAGGTTGCACAAGTGCTGACACCACGACCGACATTCTCCTTCTCACCTGGAATGCCAAGGTATCTAGCAGAAGCACCTGTGGAGATAATAATCGTCTCGCCAACGATTTCTCCTTTGCCTTCTACTTGAAGCTTGAATGGACGCTCTGACATATCGACGCTGTTCACCCAGCCCGTAATAAACTCAGCACCGAAGCGTTCTGCTTGCTTGCGCATATTAGCCATCAGCTCAGGACCCATGATACCTTCAGGGAAGCCTGGGAAGTTCTCCACTTCAGTCGTTGTCGTTAATTGGCCGCCCGGTTCAGGTCCCTCGATAATCAGGGGATTCATGTTCGCACGAGCCAGATAGATTGCAGCGGTTAGACCGGCAGGGCCAGTTCCTATAATAATGGATTTGTACATCGTGTATGCCTCCTGTAATTTTAGAATAACACCCTTCAGCCTCAGCTGACTTGTGGGGACAACCGACTATTCGAGAGGCTGGCCTAGAGAGAAGAATGAGCTTATAGACTTCATTTTCTCCTTTATACCGCATACCTCATCAATTTTTTTGGCATTCTTGCTGACCGTTGCTATTGATGTGCCATATCTCAGTGATACTTCATGGTAGGATATCGTGCGACGATGCATCTTAGCCGTCAAATATTCAAGAGCTGCTGCCCAGCCTTCGACCTTCGTAAGCTTCGGAACATCAGGATATACCCGAGACAGAAACTCGACCCAGAGTGTCATGAGATCATGCTGCTGAACGAGATCATAATGCTTGTTCATACGGCTCAGTGCCGTTTCTACAACGGCCTGCCATTTGTCCTCCCAGACTGGAAGCCGCGACGGCACCCGATTAGGCTCAATGACGGTTGCTTTCCCTTCAAGCACCGCTTGCAGCGGCTCCTGCACTCCGATGGTACGAAGGACGAAGATCGCAATTCGCTTCAAGTAATCGTCCTCAGCCTCTTCCATAAGGAATGAACGCAGGACATCCTTCACTTCATTATCCGCAATCATGCCAAGCGCTTGAATAACCTGCAGCTTGGTATGCTGGTCGCCATGGCGCAGAGCCCAGAAGAAGGAGGAACGAACGAGTGGATCACGCTTCATATGATCAGGCAGGCCATCGGAGGAATTCTCCCACAGCTTGAACTGCTCCTCGAAGGGAAGATGGTAGTGATAGCTGATCGAAGCGTTATTCTCGCCGCCCTTCAGAATCTCGAGCTGCTCCATATAATAACGCGGGATACCGGAATCCGGGTCCAGCTTAGCCGCTTGCTTCCATAGCCGCTCCGCTTCTGTAAGGCGACCTATATTGCATGATGCTACAGCTGCGTAGTGATACAAGCACGGGTCCTGATGCAGCTCAGCATCCTTAAGCAGCCGAATGAAATGGCGATAGGCTGATTCATGTTCTCCTAAGATGCCCATCGTAGTAGCTAATTTAAACACATGCTCCTGATGGAAGGGTGCTGTCTTGCGAAGCAGCGCAATGAGTGGAGTCAGGCTCTCCGAGTCATTCGCATGCTGATAGAAGATAGCCAGATTGCACAGTGCGTGCAGATTGCCTGGCTCAAGCTCAAGCGCCTCATGGATCGTCTCCATCGCCTTATCGAACATGCCCATATAATAAAAGGCAAGTGCCAGGTTGTTGCGTGCCGCAAGAAAGTCCGGTTGTGATTCAATGATCTGCTCTAGAATACGTACAGCTTCCGCGAACTTGCCTTCTTCAAGAAGGCTGCGGGCCTGGTCATGCTCGACCATGCCCTCACGCGACTTGATGTTCGTGAGGGGAGTTGGACGCTCCAGCTCATAATGAAGAAGCTCCATCATTTCTTCCGCTTCATCCAAGAATTGACCGTCCGCATCTTCCTCTAAATATTGTATAAGCGAGCCTTCGGCTGCTTCGTAAGATTCCATGTTGGCAAAGTTGTTAGCCATGTAGAAATGACATTCCGTCATCGTTGGATCTAGCTCATCGACAATCATTTTCAGAATGCGATTCGATTCCTCATAACTGCCCATCTCCGACAATATGCCTGCCATGTTGCAATGATTGACCGGATTATCCGGCTCGTATTCCACGGCACGCCGGAAATATTTCAGTGCCTTGTCATAGTGGAATTTATCTAACGAACGTACCGCCCGCTCGAAAAAGAACGTTGCGTCCCATTGTATTGGTATGATCTTTGCTCTCTGCTCTAAGGCAACAAGTTTTTTTTCTTTCACCCGCAAGGCACCTCCCGGTAACTCCGATTTTCTACGATTATACCATAGCAACGTCTATCCTAACACGAAAGAATATGAAGGAAAATCGCGAACGTTATAAGAACCGCCCGCGATTTTCCAATCAAGCCTATGGAATTTGAGGCTATACGCCTGCGTTTTTGAAGAGGGTACTGATCGATCCGCCTTCAATAATAATGCGTGTAGCTTCTGCAAGGAGAGAGCCTACCGACAATACAGTGAACCGCTCCGGACGATTATCCGGCAGCAGAATGGAGTCGGTAACGATAACCTCTTTAATATTCGGATGATCCAAACGCTCAATAGCATTACCTGAGAATAAAGGATGAGTTGCGCATACATAGACGTCTTCCGCACCGCGTTCCTTCAAGCTTTCTACCACGTTCACAATCGTTGTGCCTGTATCAATCAAGTCCTCGATAATAATCGGAGTCTTGCCTTCAACATCGCCAATCACGTGTGTAATGGACGATTCGTTGTGCGCCGGACGCTTCTTGATCATAATAGCGAACGATGTATCCAAGTAGTTGGCGAGCTTCTCAGCAGTGGAAGCCCGTCCCGCATCGGGAGATACGACAACCGGATTCTTGATGTTCTTCGCTTTCAGATAGTCACTGATGAGGTCAAGAGCCGTCATATGATCTACCGGAATATTGAAGAAGCCCTGAATGGCCGGTGCATGAAGGTCAATCGTAATCACCCGGTTCGCACCAACTGTCGTCAAGACGTCCGCAACCATTTTAGCCGAGATCGGCTCCCGTGGTGCAGCTTTACGCTCCTGACGGGCATAGCCGTAATAAGGCATAATGATGTTGATCGTCTTGGCAGAAGCCCGCTTAGCCGCATCAATCATAACGAGTAGCTCTACGAAATACTCATTGATCGGATGGGAGAACGATTGAACGAGAAATACGTCACAATTCCGAATCGTCTCTTCATAGTGAACGTATACTTCCCCGCTCTTGAAACGGGACATTTTGATAGCGCCGAGAGTCAGTCCTAGATCTCCGGCGATCTTTTGTGCTAATACCGGATTTGACGAACCCGAAAAAATACGCAACTTGTCGCTTAACATGATACCCTCCTGAGCGTTTTAAACCAATTAATTTGACTTATGGTCTTGCTTCAGCCGCAGCATAGCCGCAGCCGCTTGAAATAGTTGGGCAGTAGGTACGAAGTAAGCTGCCTACGCTTTATATTTCGACATGAACCGACCTTGCGCTTATAAGGACAATGAAGTCCATTTTGCTTGTTCCACTCCATTATACATCGAATTTACGATAATTCAAAAATCAATCCGCACTAATTTTTGACGATCAATGGTCTTTAGCTCGAAAAAACCGACATCTTTCTGCATCGAACGCGCTTGATCTCCGTATTCCCGCTATACATAGACGTCATTGCCCCTATTTATTAGGTAATATTTGATAACAAAAAAATCGAACCATATACGGGTATCCAGCCCGTCAGCAGGGCTCCACCCTCGATAACATTGAACAATAATTTCCTGCTGTTAGGATTCAATGACGATGAATTTTTATAGGGAAAAGGAGGATTTCCCATGTTAAAGGTCCAAATCTTACTTTTTGATGGATACTCCAAATTAACAGGCAATCGAATGCCTGACCAGATTGGGTACTAACTATGAAGCGGCGGGGATATTGTGTTGAACCATTTGAAGAAAAGAAAAGTACTATACGGACTTTTATGCTGTGTCAGCATCCTGTTTATTATTTACGCCTTGGCAAAAAGCTATATCATTGATCCTGGAGCCGAGAATTTTCTAAGCTATAAAGCAGGACTAAAGCGTGCGCTCAATCTTCCAGTGTGGTTAAACGTGATGTATGTTCATGTCGCATTTGCATGCTTGGCCATGGCGTCGGGACTGCTCAACTTTTCTACCCGTTTTTTTGAGAAGAGCCGGAAGCTCCATCGCATGAACGGCTACGCGTATATCGTCTCCGTACTTCTAGTCGTGTTGACTTCTGGATATATGGCGCCTTATGCCACCGGAGGAAAAATCAGCAGTATAGGGTTCAACCTAATAAATATCATATGGCCGATTATCACGATTACAGCGCTTATTCTAATCAAAAAGAAACGAATGGTTCAGCACCGGAATTGGATGATCCGAAGCTACGCTTTTTGCTTCACGAACATGTTCATTCATCTGATCACTTTCCTTCTGGAGCAGGTACCCGGTTTCGGTTACACAGTCAGCTATACCATCAGCGTGTACAGCACCCTTGCACTGCTGCTGCTCCTTCCCGAGGTCATTATCAGAACTCTCTTAAGTCAGACTATCAGATAACGCAAAAAGCCGTGGAGAACAAAAAGCATGCCGGAACAGGCCCGCCTTTTGTTCTCCACGTTTCTTTTTTTGACCTTTATATCAACTGAGCATTAGCCGCCTGCTTGCTCTCTTCGCATCGCATTGTTGGAAGCCGGCTTGCCATGGCGTCCTTGCAGCTCGTTCATTACATCATCGAGCGGTAAACCGCGTTCACGCAGCAAGACGAGAAGATGGAATAAGAGATCACTTGCTTCGGAACGAAGCTCGTCATTGTCTTGATTTTTAGCAGCGATGATTGCTTCAGTTGCCTCTTCGCCAACTTTTTTGAGAATTTTATCGATACCCTTCTCGAACAAATACGTCGTATATGCTCCTTCTGGGCGCTCGGCGTAACGCTTGGCAATGACACTCTCCAGCTCGCCTAGAATAGCGAACCGGTCTGCTGACACCGCTGCAGCTGATGCCTCATCTCCGCCTTGTACCTCAACGGCATTGAAGAAGCAGCTGTATTGCCCAGTGTGGCATGCAGGACCTACCTGATCGACAAGCAGCAGCAGCGTATCACCATCGCAGTCATACGACATGGAACGAATTTTCTGAGTGTGGCCGCTCGTGGCACCCTTATTCCACAGCTCGCTCCGCGATCTGCTCCAGTACCAAGTAACGCCCGTCTCTACAGACAGCTGCAAGGACTCCTTGTTCATGTACGCCAGCATGAGCACTTCTTTGCTCTGCGCGTCTTGCACGATAGCAGGAACAAGCCCATCCTCGCTCCATTTAATCTGGCTTAGCAAGCTTTGCTCTGTCATCGAACCTCCACGCCTTTCTGCCGCAAATCATCCTTCACTTCACGGATCGTCATTTCTTTATAGTGGAAAATAGTCGCCGCCAGCGCCGCATCTGCATGCGCCTGCTGGAACACATCACTGAAATGCTCGACCCGGCCTGCTCCGCCTGATGCGATAACCGGGATGCCGAGGGAATCAGACACCGCTTGTGTCAGCAACAGATCAAAGCCGTCCTTCGTGCCGTCAGCATCCATGCTTGTCAGCAGAATTTCACCCGCTCCAAGCCGCTCTACCTCACGCGCCCATTCCAAGGTCTTAATACCTGTGGCCTGGCGTCCGCCATGAGTATATACCTCCCATTCGCCCCAAGCCTCGTTGAACTTAGCATCAATAGCCACAACGATGCACTGCGAACCAAATTTGCGTGAGCCATCACGGACTAACGACGGATTTTTCACCGCTGCTGTATTAATACCGATCTTATCCGCGCCAGCACGAAGCAGTCGCTTCATATCGTCCACATGGGAAATACCACCGCCAACTGTGAAGGGAATCGTAATCTCGCCTGCCGTCCGTTTTACGACTTCAATCATCGTTGCACGGCCTTCAACCGAAGCCGATATATCCAGAAATACGAGCTCGTCTGCGCCCTCTTGATCGTAGGTGGACGCAAGCTCCACGGGATCGCCTGCATCACGCAGGTTAACGAAGTTAACGCCTTTCACGACGCGCCCGTCTTTCACGTCCAGACACGGAATGATACGTTTCGCCAGCATAGGGCACTCTCCTTTACATTACGCGCTTCACCTATCACTAGATCGGAAGCTAACGCTTATGGTCATAATGAAGCTGCTTATCCGAGTTTAGCAAGCGCCTCTGTCAGATCAATGTTTTTGATATACAGCGCTTTGCCGACGATAGCTCCAGCTACGCCAGCTTCACGGTGCTCAGCTAGGTTCGTCAGGTCATCCATCACGCTAACGCCGCCAGACGCAATCACATTACGACCGGAGATCCGCGCTAGAGACACAATAGCCTCCACGTTCGGGCCCTTCATCATGCCATCGCGGGAGATGTCTGTGAATATAAACGTGGAAGCGCCTTGGGCTGCCAGCTCTACTGCCAAATCCTCAGCCTTCACCTCGGACGTCTCCAACCAACCGCGTGTTGCCACGAACCCATTGCGAGCATCGATACCAATGGCTACTTTATCGCCGTACTGGCCTAATACACGCTTCACGAATTCACTGTCCTCAATCGCAGCCGTCCCCAGAATAACGCGAGACACACCTAGTCCAATCAGACGCTCTACATCTTCAATCGTGCGCAGTCCGCCGCCCAGCTGTACAGGCACCTGTACGGCGCTAGCGATCTGACCGATCAGCTCGGCATTAACCGGATGACCAGCCTTGGCTCCATCCAGATCAACGAGATGAATCCATGATGCGCCCTGCTCCTGCCACTGCTTCGCGACCTCAACAGGACTGTCATTGTATACGGTCTCTTGATTGTAATCACCTTGAATAAGACGCACGCACTTGCCCCCACGAATATCGATAGCGGGATATATAGTAAAAGTAGACATGTTAGCGGAATCCTCCTAAGCATAATGCCCTTGATGGGCCATCCTTGTATAACTTACTAGCTATGATTGTGCCTGTCTGCTGTCAGCAAGAGCTAGGAAATTGCCTAGCAGCTGCATCCCCAGCTCACCGCTCTTCTCGGGGTGGAACTGCATGCCGTAGACGTTATCCCGCCCGACAATAGCCGTTACCTGCTGATAATAATCTGTTGTAGCCAGCAGATCTGCTGCCTGCTCCGGCTTCGCGTGGAAGGAATGGACGAAGTAAACATGTCCTTCCGTAAGACCTGTGAACAACGGACTGTCCTGCTCGGCAAAGACAAGCTTATTCCAGCCCATATGCGGAATCTTGTAATCGCCCTGGAAGCGGATGACCTTGCCAGGCAGCAAGGATAATCCCTCATTGCGGCCATGCTCCTCGCTCTCGCTGAAGAGCAGCTGCATGCCGAGACAGATGCCAAGCAGCGGCTTGCCCGAAGCAGCGTAAGCCTTCGTCACTTCATCCAATCGAGTGTCGCGTAAATTCTGCATCGCATCGCCGAAGGCGCCGACCCCGGGTAAGATTGCCCCATCTGCTGCTGCGATCTCCTCAGGGTCTGCCGTTACGAGCGCTTCATAGCCAAGGCGCTCAACCGCTTTGCTCACACTATGAAGATTGCCCATGCCGTAATCGATGATCGCAATCATGCTACAGCACTCCTTTCGTCGAAGGCACTCCTTGTACGCGTGGATCAATGCTAGTCGCTTCATCAATCGCTCTGCCTAGCGCTTTGAACACCGCTTCAATCATGTGATGAGTGTTCTTGCCATAGTGAACGATGACATGCAGGGTGATACGAGCTTCAAGTGCCAGCTTCCATAGAAACTCATGTACAAGCTCCGTCGAGAAGCTGCCTACCTGAGCTGAAGGGTACTCTGCACGGTATTCGAAATGCGGACGGTTGCTCACATCAATAATGACTTGCGCAAGCGCCTCATCCATTGGTACGAATACACTCGCATAGCGTTTGATGCCGCGTTTGTCCCCAAGCGCTTCGCGAAGCGTCTGACCGAGGCAGATACCGATATCCTCTACCGTATGGTGATCATCGATATCGATATCGCCGCGTGCCTCCAGCTGAAGATCGAATTGACCATGCTTCGTGAACAGATCAAGCATATGATTCAAGAAAGGCACATCCGTCTCAATCTTGACATCTCCTGTTCCATCTACTGCAAAAGCCAGCTTAATATCCGTTTCGTTCGTTTTGCGAGCTACCTCAGCCTTACGTTGTACGCTATTGTCAGCCATCCTTCATCCTTCTTTCCCTATATAAAATGCGATATCACTTAGCAGCTTAAGCTATGTCTAGCTCTGGCTTTACTGTTTTACTCGCCTTCTTGCTCTAGACGAACCTGAATAGCGCGAGCATGCGCCTCCAGCCCTTCATGCCGAGCAAGCGTCATAATTTTGTCGCCATTGGCGAGCAGAGCTTCTTTGCTATAGTAAATCAAGCTGGATTTTTTCAAGAAATCATCAACGTTAACCGGCGAAGAGAACCGCGCGGTCCCGTTAGTCGGAATAATGTGGTTAGGTCCGGCAAAATAATCGCCAACCGGCTCTGAGCTGTAAGGGCCGAGGAAGATTGCGCCTGCATTCTCAATGAAGCCAAGCAGGCTCATCGGGTCAGCAGTCAGCACCTCTAAATGCTCGGGCGCAAGACGGTTCACTACGTCTATGCCTTCTTTGAGCGAATCGACGAGCAATATGGCACCATAGCTGTCGATGGATGCACGAGCAATCGCTTCACGCGGCAGCGTCGCGAGCTGCTTCTCCACCTCGGCGGCTACGACTTCTGCCAGCTGCTCTGACGGCGTCACCAATATCGCTGACGCCATCTCATCATGCTCTGCCTGCGACAGAAGATCCGCAGCAATATACGAAGCGTTCGCCGCTTCATCGGCAAGCACGACAATCTCGCTTGGGCCGGCGATGCTGTCGATATCGACGGCACCGAATACAGCGCGCTTCGCAAGCGCTACATAGATATTACCCGGTCCGCATATTTTGTCGACCGGCGCAATCGTTGCAGTGCCATAGGCAAGCGCAGCAATCGCCTGCGCCCCTCCGACCCGGTACAGCTCCTTGACGCCAGCTTCCGCTGCGGCAACGAGAATGTACGGGTCGATGCCCGCTGTACCGCCGGTAGCAGGCGGCGTTACCATCACGATCTCCGGCACGCCGGCTACCTGTGCCGGAATCACGTTCATCAGCACGGACGACGGATACGCCGCCTTCCCTCCGGGCACATATACGCCTACCCGCTTCAGCGGGCGCATGATCTGCCCGAGGATCGTTCCGTCCTGCTGCAGATCCATCCACGAGGTACGCATCTGCTTCTCGTGGAAAGCCCGAACGTTCACCGCTGCCTCGCGGATCGCCGTGAGAAAATCAGCCTCGACGTGGTTATACGCCTCGTCAATCTCCTCTTGCGTCACGCGCAGCATTGACGCATCCAGCTCAACGCGGTCATGCTGCTTCGTATATCTCAGCAGAGCCGCGTCTCCTTCAGCCTTGACGTCCTGAACGATCGTCTCGACCGCCTGATTCTGCTCCGGTGTCCCGTATTCCACCTCACGCTGCAACCCGAATTGCTCCGCACGCATGATTCGCATCTATATCCGTCCCCTTCCTATATACAGCTGCCGTACAGGATAAATAGCTATCCTGCACCACAGCGCTGTAATGTGTAATCCTTATCTACTAACTCCTAATCCCTACACCCTCGTAACAATCTTCTCCTGCAGCCGATCGCATAAGCTCTGAATGGCATCATTCTTCATCCGGTAGCTCACGCGGTTAGCGATCAGACGGCTCGTAATGCCGAAGATTGACTCCATCTCGACAAGTCCGTTCTCCCGAAGCGTCTGTCCGGTCTCCACCATATCGACGATCCGGTCTGCCAGTCCGATCAAGGGCGCCAGCTCAATGGAGCCGTTCAGCTTGATAACCTCAACCTGCTGCCCCAGCTCGCGAAAATACTGCGAAGCCACGTTCGGATACTTCGTCGCTACCCGTGGATTGATAACCGGCTTCCAATCTGCAAGTCCGATAACCGACATCCGGCACTTGGCAATACCTAGATCAAGCAGCTCGTATACGTCCTTATTCTCTTCCATTAGTACGTCTTTGCCAACGATACCGATATCAGCAACGCCGTATTCCACATAAGTGGGAACATCAACGGGCTTCGCCATAATGAACTCCATGCCAACCTCTGGAAGCTCAATAATCAGCTTGCGAGTGTCGTCGAAGTCTACCGGAATCGGCAATCCCGCTTCACGGAACAGCTTCGATGCTTGCTTATAGATACGGCCCTTAGGCATCGCAACCTTTAGAATATCCTTACCTGCTCCACTCATCGCTTGCTGCCTCCAATCGATCGCTCCACACCGCTGATATACGGCATAAATGTTGTATACACATTACCTTTATACGTAAAAGCTTCTGTACCTGAAGTCGCAGCTCCAGCAGCCTCCGAAGCTTCCATCCGTTCCGTAATGACGGCCGTACCCTGTCCGCGCAGCTGCTGAGCCTCAGCAAGCGCCTCAGCGCGGCCGGAGGCGTCATAGCCGATCAACACCCGCTCCTGCACTTCTGTCTCATCTTCAGCGCCTAACAGCTCCATCACACGCGTCGTCTTGAGCGCGAAGCCTGTTGCGGGTGCAGGACGTCCGAATTGGCTGAGCAGATTATCATATCGGCCTCCGCTTACGACTGGGAACCCTAGATCAGCCGCATAGCCCTCGAAGGTCATGCCAGTATAATAGGAGAAATCTCCAATCATCGTTAGATCGATTAGTACATGCTCACTTACGCCGTACGCTTCGAGCACATCCCATATTTCACAGAGATGATGAATAGAAGCCTTGGCCGTAACATCTACGCTGAGGCTTAGCGCCTGCTCGCAGATCTCTTGGCCGCCGCGCAGTCTTAGAATGCCTTCCAGCTCACGCTGGACAGGCTCCTCTAGAGACAGCTTCCGCAGCGTATCGCGGTAACCTACATAATCACGGCCCAGCAAGCAAGCCTTCAGCTGCTCTTGCGCATCTGGTCTGCCTGCCAGCATGTCCTCGAACAAGCCATTTAGGAACCCAACATGCCCAATTGCGATTTTGAAGCGGCTCACGCCAGCAGCCTTTAGTGAAGCAATCGCCAGCGCCACTACCTCCGCATCCGCTTCCGCCGATGCATCTCCTACCAGCTCCACACCTGTCTGGAAGAATTCTGCTTCTCGGCCTGCTTCCTCTTCAATGGAACGGAACACATTCGCATGATAAGACAAGCGCAGAGGGAATTTCTCTTCTTTGAGAAGAGAAGACACTACACGTGCGATTGGTCCTGTCATGTCAGAGCGCAAGACTAGTGTTGTACCGCGGTTATTGAGCAGCTTGAACAGCTTCTGGTCCGATGTAGAGCTTGCTACACCTACCGTATCGTAGTATTCCATCGTTGGGGTAATAATCTGCTCATAGCCCCAGCCCTGCATACAGTGAAGCACTTTACGTTCAATATGCCGCAGCTTGGTCACTGCATTAGGAAGATAATCTTTTAGACCTACCGGTTTCTCAAATACTTTTGGTTTAGACATATCTAATTTTCACCCACAATTACTTTAGTATATTAAAGTGGTAACGAGTTACCTTGCTAATAAAATAAAGAGTTTAGTCGTAATATTAACATGAAGCCTCTTATTCGTCAAGATATCCAGGTCGCGCTTGCCTTACTGCGCTTGTCCTTCAATCCCCCTATATTTAGGCTGTTTGCAGCATCTTCCTGCCATTCCGTCTCATGACATGCGTATGCATCATCTAGGCTTCCGGAGAATCACTCATAGGAAAACCTCACCATTAGCAGATTAAGCTCCGCTAATGGTGAGGTTGCCTATGCATGTGTTATGTGATGCATGCGCTAGGATCAGCTTTTATGTCTCATCGCCCTTCGATGAGCGCTTAATCTCACGAGCTGGATTACCTCCAACGAATGCATGAGCCGGAACGTCCCTGTGAACAATCGAGCCGGCGGCTATAACGGCATGATCGCCAATCGTCACGCCCGGCAGTATCGTCGTATTCGCTCCAATCATAACGTTAGAACCAATTCGAACCTTGCCGAGCCGGTATTCGCGAATCAAATACTCATGGGTTAGTATCGTTGTATTGTACCCGATAATGGTATTATCACCGACTTCAATTTTCTCTGGGAAGAAGACATCCACCATAACCATTAAGGCAAACGCCGTATGCTGACCCACTTTCATTCCAAGGACACGACGATAGATCGTATTCTTGAGTGAAAGAATCGGACAATAGCGGGCAATCTGAATGAATATGAAATTACGAACCGATTTGACCCGGCTTACTGTCCGATACACCTGCCATAAGGCATTAGGACCCTCCACCGGATATCGTTCAACGTTGCGCAAACTTCTCCCGCTCCAATCCTGCGAATGCATACAGCTCCCGCATATCCTCTATGATATGCTGCGCTCCAGCCTCCCTCAGAATCTGTCCGCCTTTCAGCGACCAAGCGACACCTACGGACACTGCGCCCGCAGCTTCAGCCGACAAGATGTCGACCGTACTGTCACCGACCATAATCGTGCTTGCCGGATCAGCTCCCAATTGCTCCATAGCCATAAGAACCGGCTCAGGGTGAGGCTTAGCATTCTGGACATCGTCTACTGTCACAATCGCATCAATGTAATCATACAAGCCGACAAACTTCAAGCCCTTCTCTGTAGTGAGACGCATCTTGGTCGTTACTACACCAATCTGAATCCCTTGCTCACGAAGGTTCTTAATCACTTCATTCACATATGGGAATGGCTTGACGAATTCATCGTGAAGTCTTAGGTTCACTTCCCTGTAGGCAGATACAAGATGAGATATTTCCTCCAGCCCGGAGAAATGCTGCATCTGATCCTGTAGAGTCAATCCCATTCTAGGAATGATATGCTCACGGGAGAAACCCTCTGGGGCTACCCCCTCAAGCGCCTCCAGGAAAGAGCGAATGATGAGCTCATTGGTGTCCATAATTGTGCCGTCCAGATCGAACAGCATTGTACGTATTTTGCCCTTCATTAATCAATCACTCCTATATCATCTCTACAGCTTGTCCGGTTTTACCCCATTGTTCACAGACTCTTTTGATCCATCTGCGGAGGCAGTGCGCGGAGCCTTTGTTGACACAATCGGATCGGAATAGCGCGCCGAAGCAGCCCCCGTCTTGCGACGTACAATAATGAATACAACTGCAGCAATAATCAATATGAGTGCTAGCAGCTGTGAGATTCTAACATTCCCGTATGCGGGGTCCAGATATCCTTGCTCGAATACGAGTGTCATTGGCGACCATAAACCGTTGACGATAGAAGCCAGCCATGCTGGCGCCGCGAATCCTAAGCTATCGGTACGCAGTGCTTCAATGAAGAACCGGCCGATGGAATACCAGATGAAATAGCCTGCAACCAGCTCTCCTGCGCGCAAGAACTTCTGACGGCGCAGCACGAAGAGAATAATAATGCCGACCAAGCTCCATACCGATTCGTATAGAAAGGCTGGGTGGTGAAACACACCTTCACCCCTGATATTCATTTGTTCCACAATGAAATTAGGCAAATGCAGCGTATTGCGGAGGAAACTTTCATCAACAGGACCGCCATAGGCCTCCTGATTCATGAAGTTGCCCCAGCGTCCGATCATTTGACCAGCAAGCAGCCCGGGTGCACAAATATCGGCAATTCGCCAGAAGCTGTAGCCTTTGTGCTTGAAGTAGAAGTAGCCGCATACAAAAGCACCTATGAGAGCGCCATAGATGGCGATGCCGCCTTCCCATATTTTGAACACATCGACAAGATTGTCTTTATAATCATCCCACATAAAAGCAACATAATAGATTCTGGCCCCTATGATAGCAGAAGGAACACCTAGCAGCAGCATGTCCATGAAGAAATCGGGATGAATGCCGAACCGCTTTCCTTCTTGAACGGCAATGAGCAGCCCCACTAGAGCAGCCATTCCGAGAATGATGCCATACCAATGTACACTTAACGATCCGATGGAGAATGCTATCGGATTGATTGCTAAATTCATCGACTTAAGCTCCTTTTCTAATCAGCTTATTTGTCCTTTTTGTCCTGCAGAATTGTTCTGTCTCGCTAATGATCAATCAATCGTAATCGTCTGAATCCTCATTAATGGTTTCTGTCAGCTTATTAGTGAATTGCAATGCAGCATTGTAGCCCATCCGTTTCAGACGGAAGTTCATCGCTGCTACCTCTATAATAACGGCCAAGTTACGTCCTGGGCGTACCGGTACGGTAACGAGTGGAACGTCAGTATCGATAATACGTGTCTTCTCTTCATCCAGACCAAGGCGATCATATTGCTTATCCTGCTGCCAGTTCTCCAGCTTGATAACTAGCGTAATCCGCTTTTGTGTACGGACAGCTCCGGCGCCGAATAGAGTCATTACATTAATAATGCCAAGACCGCGAATTTCGAGCAAATGACGGATAAGCTCTGGCGCGCTGCCATGCAGCTGGCTGTCGGAGGTCTGACGGATCTCCACCGCATCATCAGCTACGAGCCGATGTCCTCTTTTGACCAGCTCTAGCGCCGTCTCACTCTTACCAATGCCGCTTCCTCCAGTAATAAGCATCCCTACTCCGTATACATCAACGAGAACACCGTGGATCGTAACTGTAGGGGCAAGCTTCTTCTCCAGAAAATCTGTAATTCGGCTGGATAGAATCGTCGTCGCAACATTGCTTCGAAGAACTGCAATTTGCGTCTTATTCGAATATTCAATGAGCTCCATTGGAGGCTCAAGACCACGTGTAAGAATAATACATGGTGTCTCTTCATGACACAGCTGCTCTAACCGGCATTTGCGTTCTTCAGATGTAAGTGTGCTGAGGAACGTAATTTCCGTCTTGCCCAGCAGCTGTACCCGTTCACTCGGATGGTAATCGAAATACCCTGCCATCTCAAGTCCTGGACGATACAAATCATCTACTGTAATCGCACGCTTCAAACCGTCTTCACCTGATACGATTTCGAGCGAGAAATGTTGCACGAGCTCTGATACCTTTACCCTTTTAGCCATCGTACGGCCTCCTCATATGACCAAAGCTATATGTTAGTATGTAATTCAATTTCCAATGACTTCATCGTAAAGGAAAAAAGCGCCGAAAGCAACGTTTCACCATCGCTTGGCGCTCAAAAGTCACTTAATATCTACATTTACCGTCTCCAGTACATAACCAGGATATTGATACACATCGAAAGTCAATGGCTGCTTGTAGTCGGCTTTTGGAATAGAGTAGTAGATTTCGTGCTCCCCACCTAGCTTGGTATTACGATAGGATGACGTAGTACCATTCCGGTCCATTAACTGATAAATCTTGCCCGAAGCATCCTTGAAGGTAGCCAGATGATCGAAGAACCAGTAGCCGTATGTTGCCTCCTCCTGATCAAGCTCAGTCATTAAAACGGTAAGCTCAATCCGATCAACGGCATCCTTCGTCACATCCGACAGCTGAATTCGACGATCTGGCGTCGTAATTGTCTCACCCTTCTCCGTATTAACAACGAATGTTTTCCCCTTATCCGACAGCAACAGTCCGTCTGCGACAAACGTCAGCTTTTTCGGCTTTTCAAAATAGGTGCTCTGGAAATGAATGACGGATTCCTCATTATTCAACCCCCCAAATCCACCTGTATACTCCCAGCGATGTCCTTTCTCATCCACAAGAGCAGGATTGATGAATGAATTCGTCATCTTCGTATTCGATTGATCGGCTTGTATCGTGAGCTTAGCCTGCAGCGGTGTAATAACCGCATCACCAATCGTAAACCGCTGTCCACCTATTTCAATAACTTGGTTAACAGCTATCGTCTCTTTCATCCCTTCGAATCGGCTATGATCAACAGGAATCTCGACCTCCAGCCATTGCCCTTTCAGCTTCACACTGAAGCTGATGGTATGTGGAACGGTCTTTCCCTCACCCATTACTATATCTATCTTGTCGTGCATGACGGAATCTGGATCATGCGCATTCTCTGGAACACTTCCGCTGAAGATTCCCGCCTCTATATCCTTGCCAGACTCATCTCTGAATTCATAATCTTCAATTTCCGTATTCTTATTAATTCCCGGCCCTTCGCCGGAGTAGAGAATGACAACACGCTGTTCATCTGCAATTATGCCATCTACAGTGAACCGGTAACCATTCTTACTGTCCGTAACATCAACATGCTGAATGAACTTATTATCTACCGCACTCATTAAGGTGCGATCGCCTTCAATCAGCTCTACAAACCCACTCATTCCAGGAATATCCCGCAGCAGGGAGGCGAACACCGGAGAGATACGGACAAAGAGGGTCAACAGCATTAGGACGCACACAGCCGAGGTCATCAGCTTCATGCCCAGTCTGGATTTTCTCGATCTAACCACCCGTCTGCGTCCTTGCTCCATCCCTCTGAGAATCGCTTGATCTAGAGCTGCCTCAGGGGTGAGCCTGAGCGCTAAGCTTACCTGTTCTATATCTGCCTGCATGGCTTGATTAACTTCGATTCGCTCTCCATCCTTCTTCTTGTCCTCACTCATTCTCTCCCACCTCCTCTATCGTCACTGACATATTGCTTCTGAGTGATCTTAACGCTTTATTTAGCCAGGTCCGAATCGTACCATCCGGCCGCTCCAGCAGCTCCGCGATTTCCATAATCGTCATATCCCGATAATATTTCAATACAATGACCATTCTATAGTTCGCAGGCAGTGACAGCAGCTGCAGCTCCATATCCAGGCGCTCAGCAGCATCCTCACTACTCGCTGACCTTTCTAGCCTGTCCCTATAACTATAGCCATCCGAGGGAAGCTCTCTTCTACGCTTCTTGCGTTCATCCATGCATACCCGAATCAGAATACGAACCATCCAAGTCGTGAACAGCTTAGGGTCCCTCAGCGTACGTCGCTTAGTCCATACTCGGCATACCGTCTCCTGCACAGCTTCAAGCGCATCTGCTTCATTACGCATATAGGAATAGGCGATGCCATACAAGCGGCTCTTATCCATATGGATGCGCTGCAGCAGCGCATCCTCATCTCCCTCGATCGCCGCTAATGCTAATTTATCTCTATCCATCTCATCACCCCTTACCACTGCTCTAGCCCCATTCATTCCAAGCCAGAACTCCAAAAAAGAAAATGCCTCCCACACATAGTAGACCAAACAATAGCAATACAAGGATCAGAATGATCCAACCTGATTTCTTGATAATGTGTTGTAACCAGCCTGCCATACTCTTCCTCCTAGGTGAACCACCATTCTATTGCTCTACCTATTAGACGTGCGAGCAGTCATTTCGGTTTTACTTATTATGATAAATCCAACAACACGCAAACAAAAAAAGCCGTCGGACAATGTCCAACGGCTTTCGTTATAATAAGAAGTTATTAGTTCTCGAAAATGTTCAGCTCGGACTCTTTGTCGAACAAGTGTACTTTGTTCATGTCCAGAGCAAGCTTAACGCTAGTGCCATCACGAAGTGCGGAACGGCCATCTACACGAGCGATTACTGTGTCGTTACCAATACCGTTCAGGTACAGGTACATTTCGTGACCCAGGTTCTCTGCTACTTCAATGTTAGCATTAACGATTGTGTTAGGTGAAGCTTCCAGGAATACTGGCTCTTCATGAAGATCTTCTGGACGAATGCCAAGAATAACTTCTTTGCCTACATAACCTTTGGAGCGAAGTACAGCTGCTTTGCCTTCTGTGATAACAACGTCAACGCCAGTAGCTTTGAATTTAAGTGCTCCACCTTGTTCACTAACCATACCGCTGATGAAGTTCATCGAAGGAGCTCCGATGAAGCCAGCTACGAAAATGTTAACTGGGTGATTGTACAGTACTTCTGGAGAAGCTGTTTGTTGAATGAAACCGTCTTTCATAACAACGATACGATCACCCATCGTCATTGCCTCGATTTGGTCATGCGTTACGTAGATTGTTGTTGTTTCAAGACGTTTCGTCAATTTGGAGATTTCCGCACGCATTTGTCCACGAAGCTTCGCGTCCAAGTTGGAAAGCGGCTCATCCATCAAGAATACTTGTGGTTCACGAACGATTGCACGTCCAAGAGCGACACGTTGGCGTTGACCACCGGAGAGTGCTTTTGGCTTACGATCGAGCAAATGTTCAATATCTAGAATTTTAGCAGCTTCACGAACACGTTTGTCGATGTCTGCTTTTTTGAATTTACGAAGTTTAAGACCGAATGCCATGTTTTGATAAACGTTCATATGCGGGTACAAAGCGTAGGATTGGAATACCATCGCGATGTCACGATCTTTCGGAGCTACGTCATTCACAAGACGGTCGCCGATGAACAGTTTACCTTCAGAAATTTCTTCAAGACCTGCGATCATACGAAGCGTAGTGGATTTACCACAACCGGATGGTCCAACCAGTACCAGGAACTCTTTGTCTTTAATATCAAGGTTAACGTCAGTTACCGATGCTTTATCGGAACCCGGGTATTTTTTGTAAATGCCTTCTAAACGTACGCCTGCCATGTGATTTTCCCCCTAAAAGAAATTTCGTTATGCATCTATCTTATCCCACGAACGGGCTGCTGACTATGCACATACTTTACAAAAAAACTAATTTCTTTTCGTAACTTTGTACAATAGTAATATAATCTTGACTAGTACAGCGTCTCTGAACTGCCTTACGTCGAGACCTGTTTCCTGTTTAAGCTTGTCCAAGCGATACAACAAAGTGTTGCGGTGTATATATAATTTTTTGGCAGTTTCACTGACATTACAGTCCAATGAGAAGAAGGTTTCGAGTGTCGCTTGCATCTCAGCCTCAACGAACAGCTCCGTACGCTTCAAGGCATGCTCCAAATAGCGTGAGCGCTGTCCCTCAGGAATAGCATTGAGCAGCCGTTCCAGCTGAAGCATCCATGGCAGATGAATATTCGTACCTACATGGAATTTGCGGCCTAGATTAATTGTTTCCCGGAGCAACAGCGTTGTCTCCACGATTCCTTTGGCAGGGCTTACAGGATGGGCAACCGCAAGATGGCATTCCCCAATCCATTCACTTGTGAGCATTTCATGCAAGCCATAGCAAATGGAGGCTAAGCTATCCTCTTCCGCCTCATCATCTTCATCATCGAAAAGATCCGAGTCCGCATCCTTCAGTAACGAAACAGGACCCCATATGAGCCACTCTTGATTTTTAAGCGGAATGAGCAGAATATCGTCGGCCAAAAATGATCGAAGCAGCTTCTCAAGCTCTGAGTAGGTTGCCTGCTTAGCATTAGGAAATTCCGTCACTAAGAGGAATGGAATCATCTCAGCGAACAGCTTACCGCCTGCCGTCAAGTGATCAGGGATTGAATAGGAGGGCTGCTCAGATAATAACTGACGTCCGATCCATTCACTCAGCTTAAGTGCAACCGCTTCACTTTCAGATAAAGAGGAATTGCTGGTGGCGTGCTCCTGTGCTTTATTCCATTGCAAAGTCCAGCTAATGAGCTCGGTTTCCTTCGGCATCAAGCCAGCGCCTTGAATCTCGAGCACCTCTATTTCGTTCCCCAAGCTCCGCGCAGCGATCCAAGTCGTGCCGTTCTTCTCAGCCCGGCTTCCTTCCAGCATCATACTTCTTTCACCATCGCCACTCCATACAAGATCCGCTTGCTTTAATAGATCTTCCCATTCAGACAACTGCATCGTTACTAAGCTAACCGGACAGTTCAAAATGTGCTGCAGTGGGTTTAACCATTCTGTCGTGCTCATTTTCTCTATCTCCTTCTCCAGCTCCATGAATGACGCTTTTTCTCGTCATTGTATCACAAACCTACAATCAATTCAGCCCATTATCAGCAATAGGAGAATCGACAGAAGAGAGAAGAGCGCAGCGATCAGATACATGAAGGAAACCGTCTGGGTCTGAGTGAGTCCCCAATTCATTAGAGCATGATGTGTATGAAGCTTATCTGCGTGATGGAGTCCGCGCCCTGTAATGAGCCTCCTAAGCATCACTACCGCCGTATCGATGATTGGGAGTCCGAGTGCCAGCACAGGTACGAGCACAGTAATGAAGGTCGCTTTCTTGAAGGCGCCATCTACCGCTATAACCGCCAGAGTAAACCCTAGGAAGGTAGCTCCTGCATCCCCCATGAAAATACGCGCTGGGTGGAAATTGAAGCCTAAGAAGCCTAAGCAGGCACCTCCTACTATAGCAGCGAGTACAGCGGTCTCCATCTGTCCTTTGACCAATGCCGCAACAAGCAGGGTCAGCACAGATAGTGTGCATACGCCTGAAGCTAATCCATCTACTCCATCAATGAAATTAATCATATTGATAAGAGCGAACACCCATAGTATAGTGCTGATCCATGAGAACCAGAATGGAAAGGCGTGGAACATGCCGGATGCCGGGTTAGTAACCCCTTCAATCCCAATATCGAACAACAACGGCAGCGTGGATACTCCCAGATAGACAATAACTCTTGGCCATATGGGAAAATCAATACCCTTGGACTTGGATGAATCATCCATTAGCCCTATAATTACAAGTAGAGCACCTCCAATGGCAATCGTAAGACTAAGTGGTGTAATACCCTGGAATACCATAATCGTTATTGTACAGGCCGCGTAAATCGCTGCCCCCCCTAATAAAGGAATGGGCTTGCTATGGATCTTGCGTGAATTAGGCCGATCGACAAAGCCATATTTTCGTGCTATTTTTTGCAAAAAAGGGACACATAAGCACACGATAATTAAACTCATGCCTGCTGCTAGCCAATAAATCATTTCGTTATGTTCCCCTTTTCAGGTCGATTCAGATCGTTTGTTCACATTGTTCCCTTGAAGCGTTAAAATATAAAAAAGAGCTGCATTTTATCTGTTTGACGGGTCTGTTCAATCATGTTACGATTAACCTAATTAATCCATAGTTAACACATCGGAATTATAAAAAAAGAGGAGTGAGTGTATGTCAAAAGTAGTTATTCTCTCAGGAAGTCCTAATCCAGGTTCGCGTCTAACCGGAATCACGCAATATGTCGAACAGCATTTAACCGAGCAAGGAATTTCATTCCAGCATATTACTGTCGCATCTCTACCAGCTGAAGATTTGATTCATGCCCGGTTCGACAGCCCTGCAATCATTGAAGCTGCTGCTGTTGTTGAAGCTGCTGAAGCTGTTATTATTGCGAGTCCTGTCTATAAAGCATCCTTCACCGGGGTTCTCAAAACCTTCCTGGATCTGCTTCCGCAAAAAGGACTAGCAGGCAAATTCGTTACACCGCTATTCATAGGAGGCTCAATCGCTCATCTGCTGTCCATTGATTATGCCCTTAAGCCAGTTCTATCAGCTCTGAATGCCAAGCATTTTGGAAGCAATGTATACGCGGTAGATTCACAAATTGCACGTGTTGATGCTGGAGTTGGCCAATCTGCCTTTGAGCTTAATGAGGAGATCAGAGAGCGTCTGGACGCAACAATCGCCGAGCTGGTTGAAGAGATTAACCGCCGTTCGGAGAGACAGCTTATTAAATAAATAACTAGGCAAAAGCTTGGAAGTCATTCTGCATGAACAACTTCCAAGCTTTTTCATGTGCAACTAAAACACAAAAAAACCCATAAACCGAAGTCTATGGGTTATCATTTACATAAATGGTGAGTCATGTAGGATTCGAACCTACGACACCCTGATTAAAAGTCAGGTGCTCTACCAACTGAGCTAATGACTCATAGGAAATGGTGGAGGGCGATGGATTCGAACCACCGAACCCGAAGGAGCAGATTTACAGTCTGCCGTGTTTAGCCACTTCACTAGCCCTCCACAAATAAAAAATGGTGGCTCGGGACGGAATCGAACCGCCGACACGAGGATTTTCAGTCCTCTGC
Source organism: Paenibacillus xinjiangensis (assembly GCF_059686975.1). Lineage (NCBI taxonomy): Bacteria > Bacillati > Bacillota > Bacilli > Caryophanales > Paenibacillaceae > Paenibacillus > Paenibacillus xinjiangensis. The sequence goes on from NZ_JCAALS010000029.1 coordinate 86,451, forward strand.
TCTACCGACTGAGCTACCGAGCCTTATTATTTCGTTGTAAAAAAATGGCGGAGCTGACGGGATTCGAACCCGCGGTCTCCTGCGTGACAGGCAGGCATGTTAGGCCTCTACACCACAGCTCCATGTTAATTGGTTGCGAAGACAGGATTTGAACCTGTGACCTTCGGGTTATGAGCCCGACGAGCTACCGGACTGCTCCACCTCGCGATATTATCATTCAATTGTATATATGGTGGAGGCTGAGGGGATCGAACCCCCGACCCTCTGCTTGTAAGGCAGATGCTCTCCCAGCTGAGCTAAGCCTCCATATATATGTGGTAGCGGCGAAGGGGATCGAACCCCCGACCTCACGGGTATGAACCGTACGCTCTAGCCAGCTGAGCTACACCGCCACGCTTGTCCCGCATAGTGTCCATTACTGCGCGCGGGAGCGCAAGTAATATCAGGAAACGACATAACCAAATGCCGTGTGCAGTTATGTGCAAACCGTCATACTAGACAACGTCTTGCGACATTAATTGCAACCCTGAAAACTGGATGCGAAATATTAGAATGAATTACTTTAGCTAGTTAGGATAAGCCCTCGACCGATTAGTATTCGTCAGCTGCACGCATTGCTGCGCTTCCACCCCGAACCTATCAACCTCGTCGTCTTCAAGGGGTCTTACTAATTGGGAAATC
>NZ_JCAALS010000030.1:0-82252 GCF_059686975.1 Paenibacillus xinjiangensis
CCAGCCTATGAGGAGATCTTTAATCCCCTGTTCTCCGTAACGTCGCTTAAAGTGCTGAAGCGTTGTTTAGAGGGCGATGTTGAGGATTTTACTGAAACGATTCAGGCATGCGTTGGTAAATCCCATTCGAGACGTTGGGCTGACGAGAAAGCAAGGCGACTGCGTGAGATGTTGTTACAGTGGAGGGTGCAGTCTAGAAGCCAATCTCAGACCGTAGTCTTAAACGGCATGGTAACTTTGTTGCTTTCGTTCATGGAGCAATTAAGTGATCTTGAGAAACAGATGAATGAACTTGCATCTGATTTACCTGAGGTAGAATTGTTGAAAAGCATACCTGGCATCGGGGATAAACTAGCTGCTGCGATTGTCGCGGAGGTCGGAAACGTACGACAATTTGAAGGCGCTAAACAGCTTGTGGCCTATGCCGGATTAGACCCTGGGATCTTTAGCTCGGGGAAGTTTACTGCCACAAGTTCACGAATTACAAAGCGGGGTTCAAAGAGACTCCGCCGATCGTTGTATTTAGCTGTGCAATGTGGGATCCGTGGTAGTACAAACCAGAAAATGAGAGATTATTACGACAAGAAAAGAAAAGAGGGCAAGCCATATAAGGTGGTCGTGATCGCTTGCGCCAACAAGCTTCTCCATCACGTGTACGCCATCCTTAGTAAAGGCCAGCCCTACAAAAATTAACCATATATTCCCATAACCTTCACGCCAATGAAGGTTATTTGTCGTGCCTAGAAATTAGTATACCAATTTACCTGTTGCAGTCCAATACTAAAAGCTTGACAAGTATTAGCTGGTTTTTCTTTATTAGGTAATGAAGTTCTGCTCTTGCAGCTATTTGTTCCTTATCCTCTCGAGTGTATCCTATCTGTGGAGAAATAAAGCAATTATTACCTTACCGAAAGAACATTTGGCGTTAACGAGACTAAAGTAGCTATGTATAGCTGCCTAGGTACGAGTCTTGGACAGTCGTTATCGATTATTCGTGCAGTTCACAGTGAGCTTAGTAATTTTGGGCAGCGTCTTCGATATATTGGGAGGTAAAATGGATAAAGATACGTTGAGAAGAAAAATTAAGAACTATGCCGATAACAAATTCACAGAGAATCAAATTCTAACACAATTTCATAAGCTCCCCTCCACGCAATCCGCTGAATTAAGAGAGAAGTATGCTTTACGCTTCGTTAGGGATCATTCCTACTACCAGGTATATAAAATGGATACGGAGCCTAGTACTCAATTATGGAATGCCTGCCTAACACAGTCCCGCGTATTAAGTATTGCTGAACTACAGAACGATTTTCCGCTTTCAGATAAACTGTTCTTCTTTTGGGATTATCCGATCTTCAATCACCCGATGTTCAGATTAGGCCGTGAGCATTTATTCGAAATATCATCTGAGCAGTTATTAAAACATTATATGAGATTTCCAAGTGATACTTATTTTTTCGATGAGAGTATAGAGAAGTCGTTAATCCTTGCACATGAATACTTTAACTATAATAAACAAAAATTTATATGGATTTAAATAAATGAAAAGATGCCGTTCCTAGGGATTTAGGCATCGTTTCAAAAATGTGCCCAAATTATAGTTGCAATTAGGAAACCAATCGCATATACTCTGTTTATAAAGTAATTGGTCAATCAATAACAACACAACAATGAAGGAAAGGAGCTGGATAGAACCCTATGGCTAAAGAAACGACCGTCTCAGTTAATCGTCGTAGTGATATTATATCAGCCGCAATCGAAGTATTCGCAGAGATTGGTTATTACCGGGCTACAACCGCGCAAGTAGCGGAACGTGCCGCCATCTCGCAACCGTATGTGTATCGTTTCTTTACGAAGGAATCGCTGCTTGTTGCTTCATTGGAGCTATCATGGCAGCGCGTGGTGCAGGCTTTTCAACGTGTCATCGATGCTGTTGCACCAGAGGAGTTGGAGCTGGGATTGATTCGAGCTTACGAGGCGATAATTATTTCTCATCGCAGTGAAATTCTGCTTCAAATGCAGGCACAGACTATTCAAGAGGAATCGATTCGCGAAGCGATGCGTAGAGGGCTTGGCGAGGTCAAACAATTGGTGGAGAATGCCTTTATTCAGGCAGAGCTCGAGAATGCGTCGCAGCGAACATCGGACTTCCTGGCAAGAGGAATGCTGTGTAATGTATCTATGGCAATGGGTATGCCGGAACTGATGATAAAGAGATAGAATTTTTTTTAAGGATTAGTAATTGATTAATCAATAACAAAACCAAGGGAGATGGATAATATGAAAAAAGCAATCGTATTGGGAGCAACAGGTGGAGTAGGCAACCCTTTGACAGCGGAATTAGTGAGAAGAGGAATTGAGACGGTGGCATTCGGTCGATCCATGAAGAAGCTGGAGAGCCTTGCGCAAGAGATTAATAAGCCTAACCTGCTCAAGCTGGTGACGGGAGATGCGTTCAATCCAGAGGATGTGGCAAAGGCGGCCGAAGGAGCAGATGTCATCTTCCACAGTGCCAATATTCCATATCATGAGATGGAGTCACGTCTGCTGCCGCTCGGAGAATCTGTTATGCAGGCTGCCGAGCGTCTTGGAGCAAAGGTTGTCGTTGTAGACGGCATCTACCCCTATGGGAGAAGAACGATGGACAAAGCGACAGAGGAGCATCCGAAGCAGCCTCACACACGCAAGGGAAAAACAAGGCTTGCTTATGAACAGCTCCTGTTCAGCTCACGTTGGAGCCAAGCAGCCCCGCTCATCGTAAGGCTGCCGGATTATTATGGACCTTCCGCTCAGGCCTCCTATCTCTCCGTCACCATGGAAGCGATCGCTGCAGGCAAGCCGACTGCCTTCGTCGGCAATATGACTGTACCACGTGAATACGTCTATCTGCCTGATGCAGCTCGTATGATTGTGGACATCGCCGAACGAGATGATGCTTATAGACAGAATTGGCATATTCCAGGTCCTGGTCTTCTGTCAGGCCGTGAGCTGGTACACATCGCACAGCAAGCGAGCGGGAAGCGTAAGGCTGTCATGCCACTCGGACGTATCGGTCTGTCGCTTATTGGGCTGTTCAATCCGGTAATGAAAGAGGTAGTCGAGATGCTCTATCTTACGGAGGAGCCCTTCGTGCTGAGCGGAGAGAAGTACGAGCGCAAGATTGGCCCCATCTCATGGACACCTCAGGAAGAAGCAATTGCAGCGACGATTCAGAGCTTAATGGCACGCAACGGGAACGGAACGTCAAACTGACCCTTTTTTTGAGGGGAAGTAATTGATCAATCAATAATTATTATGAGGAGAGATTAAACCATGAATAGTAGAAGACCAAATAGCACTATCAATGGAAGGAATAGCAGCACGCGCTGGTGGGCGCTTATATTCCTAGCGCTTGCTCAGTTCTTAGTTGTGCTGGATGCATCCATTATTAACATCGCTCTGCCGACGCTTGGGGAAGAGCTGCAGCTGAATACGAGCACATTAAGCTGGATCATTACGGCTTATGTTCTACCTTTCGGGGGGCTGCTCCTATTAGGGGGGCGGTTGGCCGATCGGTATGGACATCGACGAATATTTCTTGTTGGTGTTGCGGGATTTGTCCTCACCTCTGCAGCAGCAGGCTTAGCCAGCTCAGGAGCGTGGCTGCTAACTGCACGCGCCATACAAGGATCCTCGGCTGCACTTCTGGCTCCCGCAGCGCTGTCATTGCTAACTAAGCTGTTCACGGATCCTCGGGATCGAGCCAAGGCGCTTGGCATCTGGGGAGCAGTAGCTGGCTTAGGCAGTGCAGCCGGTGTTCTGCTTGGAGGTATTCTGACTTCGACCTTGGGCTGGTCCTCTGTATTCTTCGTCAACCTTCCAGTAGGCATACTCGTAATCGCCGTTATACCGGCTCTAGTCGCTAAAGATTCACATATTGAGCGTTCCAGCATCGACTTGCCAGGAGCGCTGACGGTTACAAGTGGTATGACGATGCTGGTAGCAGTGTTCTCAGAAGGAGAACGACTCGGCTTGACACTAACCGTTATTCTCAGCCTTATTGCCCTTGGATTGCTTACTACATTCGTTATGATCGAGAGACGCACTTCTGCCCCTCTCGTATCGTTCAGCATTTTCCGCAATGCCTCCGTTCTTGGCGGGAATCTGGCTTTGTTGCTTATTGGTGGAGCTACAACGGGCTTATTCTTCGCCCTCTCGGTATATATGCAGCAGGTGCTGCAGTACGACGCCTTAACTGCTGGACTTACACAGCTGCCGCTTGCCGCAGCTCTAGTCCTTAGTGCAGGAGCAATTCCCTCTATAATCAGGAAGGTCAACAAGATGGTCACTAGCTTATTCTCTCATTCTCTTCGCGGTAGGACTTATCTGGCTTGCGTTAGCTCCTAGTGACGCTTCCTTTGTCATCCATCTACTAGGTCCATCTCTTGTCATTGGTGCAGGCCTTGGCGGGGCATTCGTCGCAGGAACAGAAATGGCAGTCCATGGCGTTGCTGACAGCGATGCGGGGCTAGCCAGCGGCTTAGTCAACACAAGCCAACAAATCGGGGGAGCCGTGGGACTATCCATTCTAGCAAGCATAGCGGCGACTAGAACGAGTGGATTGCAGTCAACCGGCAGCAGCCAATTACAGGCACTAACAGGTGGATTCGCTTGGGTATTCTTAGGGGCAGCAGTATTCGCACTCCTAGCCGCATTCCTTGTCATACGAGTAGGCCGCCAGCATGGTACTAGAGTAGAAGGGAGGATGGCACTGTGACAAAAACCAAGAAAGCAATAACAGGTGTCTGGCAGATGCGGCTTCAGAAGCCAGTGGACATTAATATGGCTGATCATATGCATATGAACCATTCGAATGCTGCGCATCCATCCAGCCATTCTTCTTCATCGAACTTGGTTTACTGCGAAGACCTCACAGCAGGGGATAGCCGTGCTCCAATTCGTTCCTTCGACCTGACGGCAGCGCGCACCACATTGAGCTTAGCTAATGGTGAGACTGTCGATGCGTGGACATTCAATGGTCTATCACCGGGTCCTGAGCTCCGTGTTGCAGAAGGTGACCAAGTTGTCGTCACTCTTCAAAATAAGGATATTGAAGAAGGGGTAACGCTCCATTGGCTTGGCGTTGTCGTTCCTTGTTCACAGGACGGAACAGCTGGCGTTACTCAGGATGCTGTCAAGCCAGGGGAAACGTATACGTATGCTTTTATCGCAACAGTGCCTGGGACGTATTGGTATCATTCCCATCAGATGAGCTCGATTCAAGCAGAGAAAGGGCTCCTAGGTCAGCTGATCATCGAGCCCCGTACATCCTTGTACCCTATTGATCAAGATGTAACGGGTCTTCTGCAAAAGCTGGTTTCAACATTCACAGTCAATGGCAAGAGCAATGGGCTGGCAGTTCCATCGAGCCCAGGAGAGTACGTACGATTAAGGCTTACGAATGCGGCTAACGATACGATGGAGATGCGGGTCGAGGGAGCGCCATTCCAGATTATCGCTATGGATGGGAACGATATACACGAACCAGGACTGCTTGATGATGGTGTAGGTTTCTATATCGGGGCTGGACAGCGGTATGACCTTCTCATTCAGCAGCCGGAACAAGGCAAGGTAATCGTTAGAAGCATAGACGAAGATAATCTCAAGATTATATTAGGAAGTGGAGCAGAACCGGTTCAAACAGCAACAGAGGAGATATTCTCTTTTGTCGAGTATGGCACTCCACTGCCTGATGATCACGTAGAGCAGATCGACCAATCATTCGAGGTGAAGCTTGGACAGAATATATTCGTCAAAACGATTAATGGTCAATCCTTCCACGAAATTCCCCCTATGAATGTGAAGGAGGGCGAGCATATCAAGATTACAGTCAGCAATGAAGGAGGAGGCGATCATCCTTTTCATATCCACGGGCATACGTTCCGGGTGCTAAGCAAGAATGGGGAGCTGCTAAGAGGGAGTCCGATCTATCTAGATACCGTTCTTGCGCAGGAGAATGAATCCTATGAGCTGTATCTAATAGCAGATAATCCGGGGCTGTGGATGGCACATTGTCACAACTTGATGCACGCATCGATGGGGATGAGCATGATGCTTAACTACGAAGGCGTAACAACCTCCTACCGAGTAGGGACGAAGTCCGGCAATCTTCCAGATTTGTAATAACGGCTAAGTGGAGTAGTATCCTATAACGAGTAGAAGATCAGAGCAGAGTGGAGTGGAGCGTAGCGTAGCAGCTATACCCTAGCTCCGAAAGCCTGCAATAAGCGGAAAAACAACGTTACCAGCACGATAAACGATCCCTTCTTCATCAATAAGCCGGAAAACAGCCGAAATGACATTTTTCCAATGCTATAATAGCTAGAGGTATCGTTATTCACTAGAAGGAGCTTTTTCATATGCTGAAATATAATATTTGCTTCATGAAGCGGGAGGATGACATTCTGCTCCTGAATCGGGAATACCCGAGCTGGATGGGCTGCTGGAACGGCATTGGCGGCAAGCTGGAGGAGCAGGAGTCTCCTAGGGCATCCATGCTAAGAGAAATAGAAGAGGAAACCGAGATAGCTGAATATAAGCTGACCTTCAAAGGAATGATCACTTGGACCTCAGATGGGGAATCGTATGGAGGCATGTATACCTATCTTGCACATACGACTAATCTAGCTTACACTACTCCAATAAAGACTAGGGAAGGCATTCTTGATTGGAAAAAAATCGACTGGGTGCTGGACAGCCGCAATCAAGGAATAGCGGCGAATATCCCTTTTACGCTGCCAATTCTATTGAATGATGACAGGTGCTATGAGCATCACTGCATGTATGTGGATGGGGCATTACAGCAAGTTATATCTCTACCTATAGATCCTATTCTCGAGGTGGATAGCCAGGCTAGAGAACTATATTTCGCCGAGAGGCTGAAGCAGGCTGTGGCAAACACTAAGTAATCTCATTGTCTCTAGAGCAACAAGAGTCTATGTAACATAATGAGGTGGAGAGTGAAGGTGCGATGAGTTATAACCATATAGAGATTCGTACGGAGCGGTTAATACTGAAATCCGTGGACGTAACGAAGGCCGAACAGGTACTGGACTATTTTACACGAAATCAAGCGTTTCTAGAGCCATGGGAGCCTGTAAGAACACCGGAATATTACACTCTGGATAAGCAAAAGGAAATGCTGGTCAATGATTTTGCCAGTATGGAGCAGGAGCAGCTGTTCAAAGTATGGCTCTATAAGGCTGATGAACCGGATACGATTATCGGATCGATTACGCTTAGTACGATATCAAGAGGAGTGTTCCAATCTTGTCATCTGGGCTACCGGAGCGATGAGCAGCTGGGCAAGAATGGCTATATGACAGAAGGCCTCAAGGCAGTCATTCGTTATGCTTTTCAGGAGCTGAAGCTCCATCGTATTGAAGCGAACATTATGCCGCATAATGCAGCCTCTCTGAGAGTTGTGGAGAAGCTGGGATTCAATAGAGAAGGCTATGCTCAGAAATATTTGAAAATAAACGGCAAATGGGAGGACCATGTCTATACGGCTCTCATTAATGATGAACTGGAATAAAGCAGTTCTTCTCTACAACTAAGGAGGAAGCGACAGTGACATTGAAATGGGATGGACATACCCATACGAAATTCTGTTATCACGGAAGCAGCGCAGAGGAGGAGCAATATATTGACCGGGCAATTGAGCTAGGCTTCAAGCGGTACACGATCAGCGAGCACCCGCCGGTACCGGCAGGCTGGATCGATGATGCACCTGTTCTGGACAGTCTGGCGATGCCTGAGGAGGAGCTGCCGCTCTATATCGCCTACGCGAAGCAGATGAAGGAGAAATATGAAGGCCGAATTGAAGTAACTGTCGGTCTTGAGCTGGACTATTTGCAGGGACGGCTGGACTTCACAGAGCGGCTTGTAGAGACTTGGCAGCATGATCTGGAGGATGTTGTCTATTCCGTTCACTATCTTCCGGGGATAGGCGGCATGCGCTGCATCGACTACTCGCCTGAGGATTTTCAGAAGCATTTGCTCGCCTATTACGGCACAATGGAGAAGGTCGTGGACGAGTATTATGATCATGTGGAAGCCGCTATCGCTTGGGCTTCGCGTCTGCCGATGCGCAAACGGCTAGGACATATTAATCTGATTGAGAAGTTTACAACAGCGCTGCCGCCCATTGATCAGAACCAGATTAAACGCCGTCTTGAAGCGATCATCCCGTTGCTAGTTAAATCGGGTGTCGGAATCGATGTAAATACGGCGGGGCTGCGGGTCGCAACCTGCGGCAAGCCCTATGTGCCGGAATGGTTCCTTGAGGAATGCCTGAAGCAGGGCGTCGAATGTGTCTATGGCTCGGATTCCCATAAGCCGGAGCAGGTAGGCTTCGGTTGGGAATGGTTCGAGAGCCAAGTGAAAAAGGGCTAGGTGTATCGGTAGTCGTGAAGAACTTTGTGTGGATGAAGCTGCTGCTGTTGCGGTAGGGGTAGTGTTTCTAATCTATAGGGGGATTGTCAGTTGGAAGAGCAAGCCTCAAGGCAGCGGGGGAGCCCGCTGCCTTGAGGCTTGGCTTCGGTAAGACGGTATGCTACACGCTTATGCTTTACGCTTATGCTACACTCTTATGCTGTCGCAGCCCAACCCCCATGCGATCTCGGGCACAATAGGCGTTATTGGAGCGGGTTCCATGAGCTATGTGTGTGGGTCAGCAGAACCTTGTGACAGCATTAGTAAGCGAGCTTGAGCAGCTCTCTGCTGCTGACGAAGGTTTCTGTGTTGAACAGCATCAGCACATCTTGGATGCCAGTCGCGGCCATATAATCGCTGATGCTTCCGTTGTAGTAACGGAGGTCGATGACGTGGATTTCCGGCACATGCAGCGCCAGGAATGGAAGCACGCTATGCGCATAGGAATCTTTAATCACTAGCAGCTTCGGCAGATCCACATCCTCCGGAGCGAGCTGGCTCGTAATGGTCATTAAGGCATGAACGCCGCCAAGGAAATACGAGTATTTATCTTTTTTCTCTAAAAAGCTTGAATCGTACAGACCCGGAAGGGTCTCATCACTATCCGCGATGTACATCTCCGACTCTACCGCTTCTTTAGGCACATACGCTTGTACAGAATCTGGCGTAATCCCGTAGAACTGGCTCTTCGTATGGTAGCTTCCTAGGAAGGACTTCGTAACCGTCTTCACATCGAATGCCGACTCTGGCTTCGGCTCCCAGCCCAGCTGCTCGGCATAAGCCTTGTATGCCAAGTAGGCGCCATAGGTCGTCCAATGGTGATCAGTACGATAGTATATCGGTTCAGCATCATAAGCGGCGGCAGGACGAAGGAAGTCGAACCCGTCCAGCACATTCATACTGCCCGTTGCCTTCAATTCATCCGTAATGCTGCCGTTAACCTTGGCTTGAGGGTAAGCTGTGGCTAACCATGGCAGCTTATTCGGGTACATGCCGATGGATGTTGGTGCCAGCATGAAGGTCATATTCGCTTCAGAATGATTGTCTGCGAATGTATGCACAGCATTCATTAGCTTATCTACCAGCTCGTAATCCGGCATTTTAAATTTTTCGAATAAATAGCCGTCTTTTCCTTTGTATATCCCGTTATTCTCCTGCTGCAGCCGCAATTGCTCTACGCTAGATTTCACAGAAACCCATTCGTTCCGAAAGGGAAAATGATCGGTTACGAAGCTCTCGGTATCCTCAGCGAATTCCTTGGAGAAGAGGCTGTCTAGTGTGAGATGCGGCGTACGCTGCAGAGAGCGGTTCTCCATATCGGAGAACGTCTGCTTAGGCAGAAGGAAGAACAGGAGGGACATGATGAACAGGATGGTGACGAAGCCAATGACATAGAGATGGTCGGCGCCTTTTCTCATCAATAGTATGCTCCTCATCGGTGTTAGAAACGAAAGTATAGGAATGGATTAAAGCTAGCATCAACCAAATACGCAACGGACAGCAGGAACAGAATCGCATGCCAGCCGAGCTTGAGATAAGGATTGACGCTGGATAGTTGTTCCCGCCTAGGCATAGACGCGATGACTAATATAACAAGCAGTATGGCATTGGTATAGATGTAATACATAGCGGCTGAATCCCATAGCGGCTGCCCATTAAGACCCGTCATAGCAAGGAAGTAGCCCCCGATTGCGGACAGATCCTCGAAGGCGAAGAATACCCATCCGATCAAGATCAAGAGTAAAGCGTAAGTATGGCGCACCCAGCGCGGCATCCGTTGCAGCAGCTTGAGAAGAACCCATTTCTCAACAATAAGCACGATACCGAAGTACAAGCCCCACAGCAGGAAGTTCCAGCTCGCCCCATGCCATATCCCTGTAAGCAGCCATACGATCATGATGTTCCGCAGCTGCAGGCCTTGTCCACGGCGATTACCGCCTAGTGGAATATAGAGATAGTCTCGGAACCAGGTGCTTAATGAGATATGCCAGCGACGCCAGAAATCAGTAATGCTCTGCGCGGTGTAAGGCTTGTTGAAGTTCTCATTGAACCGGAAGCCGAACATCAGACCAAGACCGATAGCCATATCGGAATAGCCGCTGAAATCGAAGTAGATCTGGAAGGCAAAAGCGATAATGCCGATCCAGGCCGTTAAGGCTGTTAAGGAATCCGGACTGGAGACGGATATGGTCGTCCATAGCAGGCCGATATTGTTAGCGAGCAGCACTTTCTTGGCTAGACCGATTGTAAACCGCCTTACGCCTTCAGCGAACATCTCGATATTGACGGTCCGATGCTTCAACTGCTCAGCAACTGTAGAATAATGAACGATAGGTCCGGCTACCAGCTGCGGGAACAAGGCGACGAATGTGCCGAAATCCAGCCAGTTGCGCTGTGCCTTGGCGGTCCCTCTATACACGTCAATAATGTAGGACATCGATTGGAACGTGTAGAACGAGATGCCGATTGGCAGTGGCAGATCTGTAAGCGGGATGTCGGTACCCAGCAGAGCATTCACATTGCCAATAAGGAAATCTGCATATTTAAAGTAAGACAATAAACTTAGATTAACGACAATGGATAAGGCTACGATCCATTTGCGCTGAACAGAGCTAAGCTTCGGCCTCTCAAGGAGCAGACCGAAGCAGTAGTCCGTCACGGTGGACAGCAGCATGATCACGATATAGACAGGCTCACCCCATGCGTAGAAGATAAGGCTCGTAGTGAATAAGACGAGATTCTTAATCCGCCAAGGGGAGCTGTAATACAGCACCAGCACAGCTGGCAAGAACAGGAATAGGAAGAGCAGGCTGCTGAATACCATAAGATTTAAGCTTTAACGAAGAAGGTCTCGAAGGCTTTCTCGAGTTCATCTGCAGCTTCTGAGATAATGAACAAGACATAATTGCCTTTGGTCACAAGCTTATAGTTCTTGGCATTCTCGTATTGATCAGGCAGATAGGTTTCGAATTGTTTCTGCACATCGGCCGCGCGCTGCTTCACGGCAGTCTCGACGGTAGGGATATCTTTGGCATCTTTTACTTTGAGAAGAGCGATTTCATTCGTCTTCACATTCATCATCGGAACCTTGATCGTGAATTGGTCGAGCAGTGCAGGATCTAGATGGTAAGTGTCGTTCACGGCGCTGCTCTCAAGCTCGATCTGAGCAGGCTGCTCGATGTCAGCAAGAATTTGATCTACCATTTCTTTCGTCGTCTGGGCAGGCTCATAGGCTTCTTCTTGATTGACGTTGCCGATATTTGCATTCGTATTCGTATTGTTTCCATTAGTAGTGGAGCATGCAGTCAACATTAAGCCGATAGCGAGTACGAGCATCATGAGTCCAAATCTTGTTTTCATTTCTGTTAATCTCCTTGTTGTGTTGGTTTTGGCTTGCTTACCTGTAGACGACACGTATGATCGTATTGTTGCAGCTTATAATTGGAATATAACGGCATTAATTATTCGTCTTTACGTTCATTTCTTGGTGAGATTTCATACGGAAGCTGTGCCGATTGCTGCTGTCTCGCGGCTGCTCCTTCTGGCAGAGGCTAGAGTGGCATTAATCTCACCGCCTAGAATAATAATGTTGGAGCTCATGTACAGCCATATTAAGAGGACGATGATCCCTCCAAGGCTGCCATAGGTTTTCGAATAGTTACCGAAGTTGTTCATATAGAATTGGAAGGCAAGTGAAATGATAATCCAGCCTAGCGTAGTGAATAGAGCTCCCGGGAGGACAGCGCTAATGCGGAGCTTCTGATTCGGAGCAACCCAGTAGAGCAGTGTGAACATAATAATCATGGCGGAGAAGGGGATCACATATTTCACAACACTCCATATCCATTCAAAGCTCGAAGAATAGCCCGTCCATTGAAAGAGATATTCACCAATGATTTGTCCGAAAATAACCATTAGCATCGAGGAGAGAATAACGACGGCAAGGAGAAGGGTTGCAAGGAGCGAGATGCCGCGAACCTTCCAGAATGGACGGTTCTCCGTGCTATCGTAGGCTTTGTTAAGGCCCTTCATAATGGCATTAATGCCGTTGGAGGCTGACCATATCGTTGCGATCATCCCGAAGGATAGCAGTGTTCCGCTGCTGCTATCGACGACCTCGGTCAAGATCGTGGACAAGGCTTCACCTGTATCCGTCGGAAGAATCCGGATGAGCTCGTCTACGAGACTGTCGCCGGATAACTCTACGAGCCCGAGTATGCTGACTATAAAGATCAGAAAGGGAAAGAAAGCAAGAATCAAATAATAGGTAAGCTGTGCACCAAGCGCAGGCACATCGTCCTCGCGAAAGCGGCTGTATAGGCATTTCATGAATTGAGTCGTTTGTTGTACACGAGTCATGCGCGTCACCATCCTTTTATAGATCATTAAACCAGAATGAAGGACAGTTAAACGCAGGAAGAGCTGATAGAGAGCTGGAAGCTCGATCTAAATCTAGAAATTCTCTTGATTGACTTAACAGGTAGACCTCTTTATGATGTAGCGAAAAGAAAGGTCAAGCATGCAACCCATTTCATAAATATTCCGTTCCTAAAAATAATAGCCTAACATTCATAGATTATGATTATGGTTCAGGAGGCAAGCTTAACGATGCCCAGCAAAAAAGAAAAAATAGAAGCACCCAAAATCCCGGTTTATATGGAACCGCTGGTTCTAGAAGATTATGAATTAGAAGATGAACGAGTTATACAGGATTGCCGAATAGAAGATTGTGAGATGAATAACCACACAGCCTTTAGAGCCTGCTTCGATAGAGTCGTATTCAACAATGTGATGGTGCGGGGGACGAGTCTTCGTAAAGCAGAGTTCACGGATGTTGTATTCGATAATTGCGATTTGTCTAATATTGATCTGGGAGAATCGATATTGCATCGTGTATCCTTCCGGAACTGCAAGCTTCTCGGTATCGATCTGTCGGAGGCTACACTGCGTAATGTCACGTTCGAGCAATGCTATGCCGATTATGCCGTTCTGAGATTTGCCGATATAAAGAATGTGAGACTTCAGAAGAGCTCATTCGCGAGTGCGGATTTTTTCAAAATGACATTGTCCCATACGTATTTGTATGACATTAATCTCGATCAGGCGCAGTTCTCGCAGACTAGGCTTGCAGGTATTGATCTAAGCCGCTGTGCGTTCGATGCGCTCGGGGCATCGCTCGAGGATCTGCAGGGCTGTATCATCTCCCCCGATCAGGCGGCCACTTTCGCATCGTTATTTGGCTTGGTTGTTACTCGAGATTAACGGAAAAGATAAGGTTCACAGCAACGGAGGTATTGCAGATGGACAATACATGCAGAGTTCTTATTGTGGATGACGAGATATTGGTTAGACAAGGCATTAAGCATCATTTCAACTGGGAGCAAGAAGGGTTCCGCATTGTAGGAGAAGCATCTAACGGCAAGGAAGCGCTTGAGCTTATCGAGCAGCTTAATCCTCATATTGTCATAACGGACATCGTAATGCCTGTCATGGATGGGGAAGAGCTGGCGCGAATCGTCAAGGCGCATTATCCGGAGATCGAGGTCATCATCTTGAGCAGCTTCGGTCAATTCGACTATGTACGGTCTACCTTCCAGAGTGGAGTGGCTGATTATATACTTAAGCCGCAGCTGGAATCGGAAGAGCTGCTGCGGATATTACGGCAGACGGTGAGAAAGATTCCATCGCTGCAGCTGGCTGAAGCAAGCGGCGAATACAATCTGCCAGTGGAGCAGATTATCGACAAGCTTGTATCCGGCTTCGACGCTGAATATGAGGCTGCTGCCGTAAGCGCGGTGCTGCCCTATAGCGGATTCAGCTTGCTCGGAGCTGATCTCAAGCTGGTCACACGCAAGGATAGCTCCTTAATCGCTCGTATTAAGGCGAAGATAGCCGGTGAGCTGGACTATGGCTTGGACAATAAAGCGTATGTACCAGTCATTCCGGAGGAATCAAGCCGGATTGTATTCCTAGTGAATGCTGATAAATATGAGGTTGGACGTCAGCTATCCAAGATAGGCAGGACACTGGCAGCATGGTCTGCCGAGCATATACCGGATATTGGCTGGACAGTGGGTAAAGTGTTCAGCGATTTCCATCAGGTAGGTACGGTCTATCGGGATAACCTGATGAAGCTGAACGAATACCGGTTTTATTTTCCCGATCAGAATCTGATTATCCATAGTGAGCTTCCGGTTCCGACTGGCGGGGACGTTGTATTCGACATGGCGAAGTTCACGGAGGATATGAAAAAGAATCAGTTCGAGGCTGCATTCCAGAGTATCCGTGACTATATTGCGGCAGTATCAGGCAATTATAAAGCAGATGTGTTCGGCTTCAAATCCTTCCTGGGCAATATCATCTTCAATATGACGGTGACTCTGGGGCAGAAGGGCTATGATGTGAAGGACCTTGATGAGGCCAAATATGGCTACTTCAAGTCCATCGATGAAGCACGGCATCTGGGGGAAGCGGCGCAGCTGCTGGATTCCTTCATCGCAGAGGCCAGCGAACGGATCGAGAGCAAGCTTCAGGCAGGTAATCCTAATATGCAGATGCTGCTGGATTACGTGCGCGATCATTATGCCGATCCGATTAGCCTAACGGAGGTAGCGAAGCATTTTCACTTCAATCCGTCTTACCTATCTAGTTACTTCACGGCTCATAACAAGGAAGGGTTCAGCGAATATCTGAATAAGATCAGAGTGGAAAAAGCAGCGGAGCTTCTGCGCACTGATGCAGCCTCCATCTCGGAGATCAGCAGTATGGTCGGTTATTCCGATCACAGCTACTTCACGAAGGTATTCAAGAAGTTAACGGGTGTATCGCCGAGCCATTACAAAAAACAACAGCTGAACGATAAGAGGATATAAGATGAAAAATAAGCTTTTCAAAAAAAACCTGTTCATGCAGATTTTCATTGTCATGGTTATTAGCATTATCGCAGTATCTCTAAGCACCTCGATGGTTACGATTCAAATGTCCGAGAGGCTGTTCATGAATACGTTCAGCATTACGAATTCCAAGGTCATCAATCAGATCAAGACGAACTTCGAGTCCTTCAACAATGCGATTGTTACGGCTACAAGCAATGTCATACAGAGCGGGACCATTAAGCGGTTTCTGACCAATGAGGATGCAGGTACAACATCTGTTGCAGCCTCCAAATCCGTCTACAATGCGATTCAGCAGGTGAACCGGATTCGAGCGAATGTGGGCACCTATGAGCTGTCCATTACGATTACAGGAGAGAATGGCCGGAGCCATACGACGGACACGACCTACTGGCCGATCTCCATTGGGGGACTTCGTGAGCATCGAATCACGGAGAATACAATGGCAGAGCCCAAGCGGCTGATGTATCAATATGTTAGCGGAAGTGAAGCCGATACCGGTACGTCATTAGACGAACCGGTTATTGTCGCATCCAAAGCGCTGCTGGAACCAACAAGCGGCTACATCTATGGAGCGCTCTATGTGGCCATTAAGGAACGAGAATTCAAACGCTTCTATACGAACTTCACGAGTGAGGGCAATGATGTCGTTATCGTGAATAAGAGCGGTGTGATCGTATCCAGCAATGATGAGGAGCTGATCGGCGAAGATGGTCAAGACCTATTAGGGTATGCCATGGAGATCGAGAGCACAGGTACTCATTATATGGATGTCAATGTCATGGGCAAGGATTATGTCCTGCTTGCCGAGTATTTGCCGACCTACGACTACTATCTCGTTAACCTGATTGATAAGAAGCTTGCGATTGCGCAGATGATTGATGTGCGGACAGTCGTCTTGATCAGTGGCGTTATCGTTGTTATTGCGCTGCTTATCCTATTCCTAATAACCAGGAGGCTTACAAGATCCTTGACCCTTCTCGTTAGACAGATGTCACGGGTGACCCGGAATAACCTGAACAATTATATTTCGATTACGGGCTCCTACGAGGTGAAAGAATTAGGACAGGCTTACAACATTATGCTCGATGAGCTGAATGATTATATTAAGAAGCTTGTACAGACGCAGAAGGAGCAGCGGAATGCCGAGCTTGCGGCACTGCAGATGCAGATCAATCCTCACTTCCTATACAATACACTGGCTTCGATCAAAATTCTTGTGCAGCAGGGCAGCAAGGAGAAGGCAGCGGAGACGATTAATTCGCTTATTTCCTTACTGCAGAATACAGTCAGCAATGTGAGTGAGACGATTACGATTGAGCAAGAGCTCGTCAACTTGAAGAACTACGTCTTCATTAATCACGTTCGTTATGGTGAGCAGATTAGAGTCAGCTATTTGGTCGCTCCAGATTGCATGGACTTCCAGGTTCCGAAGCTTATTATTCAGCCGTTTATTGAGAATGCCTTCTTCCATGCTTTCAATGAGCAGGGCGAGGGTTACATCTATGTGCTCGTGTCGCAGCAGGATGGCTCACTTATTTGTGAGGTCGTCGATAATGGAATCGGCATAGCGGGGTTGTCTGAAGGTGAGAATCGATTGCCTAGTACTACAGGCTCACGTCAATTATTTTCCGGCATAGGCGTAAGGAACGTTCATGATCGTATTGGACTACTGTACGGAGAGGAATATGGGATCACCATTACAAGCAAGCCTGGGGAAGGTACACGGGTCAAAATCCGTCTGCCACTGCTTAAGTAGCGAAAAATAATACCAAAACCTAAATTTAGTTATAGTCGAATAAGCCCGAAATTCGAGGTAACAATAAAATGACCAATGAACACAAATATATTGCTAACGACCCATTTTAACCAGGTGCTAAAATGATATTGTTAGCCGGCAAACGCTTTCAAAAAATAGTTTTCAGTCAGATGCAAAGGGGTTGGAAGCATTGAAAAAATTATTAGCAGTTCTGTTGACAAGCATGGTGCTGTTGTCAGCATGCTCCAGCAATACAGACAACGGAGCGAACACAGGCGGCAATACCGCTGAAGGTACGAAAGAAATTACGGTATGGGCATGGGACAAAGTGTTCAATATCGGTGCAATGGAACGCGCAAGTGAAGCTTACAAAGCGAAGCATGCTGATTCCGAGCTTAAAGTTAACGTTGTAGAAAACGCTCAAGCCGACATTATTCAAAAGCTGAATGCAGCTTTGAATTCCGGTACAACTAAAAGCTTGCCTACGATCGTTCTGATCGAGGATTACCGTGCACAAAGCTTCTTGCAAGCTTACCCGGATGCTTTCTTCGAAATGACAGATTTCATCAACCCTTCGGACTTCGCTGATTACAAAATCGGGCCGACAAGCGTTGGTGATAAACAATATGGCGTACCATTCGACTCTGGCGTAGCAGGTTTGTACGTTAGAACGGATTACCTAGAAGAAGCTGGTTACAAGGTAGCTGATCTGCAAAACATCGACTGGGCTAAATTCATCGAAGTTGGTAAAGCAGTGAAAGAAAAAACTGGTAAATCCATGCTGACTCAAGATCCTAACGACCTTGGATTGATTCGTATGATGATCCAATCTGCTGGTTCTTGGTACCTGAATGAAGATGGAACTACACCTAACCTAGCTGGTAATGAAGCACTTAAAGAAGCATTCGAGACTTACAAACAAATCATGGATGCTGACATTGTAAAAGTAACTTCCGACTGGAGCCAATTCGTCGGTGCAATGAACAGCGGAGATGTAGCTTCCGTACCTACTGGTAACTGGATTACAGCTTCGATCAAAGCTGAAGCTTCTCAATCAGGCCAATGGGCTGTCATTCCTTTCCCGAAATTGACTAACCCAGATGCAACAAACGCTTCTAACCTTGGCGGCAGCTCATGGTATGTCATGAACGTTGACGGTAAAGAAGCAGCAGCTGAGTTCCTGAAAGAAACATTCGGTTCTGATGCTGATCTGTATCAAACACTTGTAACAGATATCGGTGCAATCGGGACGCTGAAAGCAGCTTCGACTGGTACAGCTTACTCCGCAGCTGATGAGTTCTTCGGTGGACAAACTGTAGTAGCTGACTTCGCGAAATGGACTTCAGAAATTCCGAAAGTTAACTACGGTATGCACACTTATGCAATCGAAGATATTCTGGTTGTTGAAATGCAGAACTTCATGAACGGCAAAGCACTAGACACTGCACTGAACGATGCTCAAGCACAAGCAGACACACAAGTGAAATAACATAATCTAACAAAACGGCAATCGAATGAAGCCAGGGCAACCGCCTGTTCCTCATCATACTACACGAGGACGGGAAACAGGAGGAGCCCTTGGTTTTGTTTCCGTCAAGAAAGGGGTTAGGCGAACGTGAAAACGGCGAAGCCTGGCGTTAATATGCGAGCAAGGACAAACCTTACGGGTTGGCTGTTCATTGCTGTGCCTGTCATTTTTATCGCTCTGTTCTATTTCTATCCAATGATTCAAGCGCTGCTCCTGTCGTTCAAATCAGGTACAGGAATGAGGTTATCATGGGTTGGAATTGATAACTACGTAAGACTATTCAGTGACAAGACCTTTATCGTTGCAGTGAAAAATACATTTATATTCCTAATCATTCAAGTTCCAATTATGATTGTTCTTGCTTTATTTATTTCGGTATTGCTCAATGACAGCAAGTTGAAATTCAGAGGCTTTTTCCGTACAGCGGTGTTCCTGCCAGCTGTTACTTCACTAGTTGCTTATTCCGTCATCTTCAAGTATTTGTTCGCGACAGATGGTCTGGTTAACCAGCTTTTATTGAAAATACATCTAATTGGAGATCCCATTCAATGGATTACTGATCCGTTCTGGGCCAAAGTTACTATTATTATCGCAATCACATGGCGCTGGACAGGTTACAACATGATTTTCTATCTGTCAGCCCTTCAAAATATCGATAATTCGATCTATGAAGCAGCAAGAATCGATGGCGCTTCATCCGTAAGACAATTCTTCGGCATTACTGTGCCACTGCTTAAACCGATCATTCTCTTTACTTCTATTACATCTACAATTGGTACCTTGCAGTTGTTCGATGAGGTCGTTAACATCACGAAGGGTGGTCCTGGTAATGCGACGACGTCGATATCCCAGTACATCTACAACTTGTCCTTCAAGTATTCCGCAGACTTTGGTTATGCAGCTACCGTATCCTATTCGATCGTAATTATGATCATTATCTTGTCATTTATTCAGTTCAAGGCGGCAGGTGAAAAGAATGGCTAAGCTAAAACGTACCTTTATTTACATCTTCCTGGGCATCATTGCTTTCGTCTCGATCTTCCCGTTCCTATGGATGATCGTGAGTGCTACGAATACATCAGCTGATGTTACAAAAGGAAGAATACTTCCAGGCAGCCAGTTATTTGAGAACGTTAAAAATTTGTTTGCAACTGTAGATATCGTTCCGGCTTTGCTTAACTCTGCTAAAATTTCCATTACAACAACAATTCTGGCTATGCTTATCGCTTCTTTTGCCGGATATGGCTTCGAGATTTACAGATCCAAAGCGAAGGATGCTGTCTTCTCGATTCTTCTATTATCAATGATGCTTCCGTTCGCAGCGATCATGGTACCGTTGTATCAAATGTTCGCAGGTATTTCGAGTGTCATCCCATTCTTCGGACTTGATACTTTGTCGGCAGTTGTGCTGCCAACGTTCACTACCGCGTTCCTTATTTTCTTCTTCCGTCAGAACACGAAGATGTTCCCAAGAGAGCTGTTGGAAGCTGGGCGTATCGACGGATTGAATGAAATCAGCCTGTTCTTCCGGATTTTCATGCCAACAATGAAAACAACATATGCAGCAGCTGGTATCATTACGTTCATGTCAAGCTGGAACAACTACCTCTGGCCGCTGATCGTCTTGCAGTCTCCGGAGAAGAAAACAATTCCGATGCTAATTTCTAATTTAGGTTCGAGCTACTCGCCAGATTATGGTATTATTATGACGGCAATTGTTATCTCGACAATTCCTACTGCGCTTGTGTTCTTCCTCATGCAGAAGCATTTCGTTGCAGGGATGACTGGTTCGGTAAAATAATAATTTCAATGATAACCAACAGGGCGCATGGGATGCCCTGTTAACAGGGGAGAGAGTGCAATGAAAGCGACGACACCAAGCTTGAGTTGGCTTACTGATGTAAGTGTATTTGCCGTTAACCGGCTGCCAGCTCATTCAGACCATCGGTATTATGAAACAATTGGAGAAGCTGAGGCAGCGGCTCCGATGGCACTTCGTCATGATCTTAATGGCAGCTGGAAATTCAGCTATGCTGTTAATCCTGACGGACGCCCTGAGCAATTCTATTCGCTTGATTATAATTGCAGCAGCTGGGGAAGCATTGATGTGCCTGGGCATATTCAATTGCAAGGACATGGCAAGCCGCAATATGTGAACACGATGTATCCATGGGATGGACATAACTATATTCGTCCACCAGCGATTCCTGAGGATCACAATCCGGTTGGCAGCTACGTGAAGCATTTCACAGTTCCTGCTAACATGAAGGACAAGCCGGTCTACATTTCATTCCAAGGTGTAGAATCAGCTTTCTATGTGTGGCTCAATGGACAATTCGTTGGGTACGGTGAAGACAGCTTCACACCCTCCGAATTCGATCTGACGCCGTTCCTTACAGAGGGCGATAATAAGCTGGCGGTTGAAGTTTACCAACGCAGCACGGGCAGCTGGCTGGAGGATCAAGATTTCTGGCGTTTCTCAGGTATTTTCCGTGATGTCTACTTATATACAGTACCGGACGTTCACGTTCGGGATTTATTCGTTCATGCAGACCTTGATGCTGCTTATAAGAAAGGTACGCTTCGTGCGGAGCTTAAGCTTGAAGGCAGTCCAGCAGGCAGCATTGCTGCTGAACTGAAGGATGCATCCGGCAAGCTGATTGCTTCTGTGAAAGAATCTTCTATCGGCGAGACTGTTACTCTAACTGCAGATGCAGGCGAGGTTACACCGTGGAGTGCGGAGAAGCCTTATCTATACGTCTTGTACATCAGCGTCTTCGATCATGCGGGCAAGCTGGTTGAGGTTGTGACTCAGAAGGTCGGCTTCCGCAAGTTCGAGATGATTGATAAAGTGATGCACTTGAACGGCAAGCGGATCGTCTTCAAGGGCGTTAACCGTCATGAATTCAACCCACGCCGCGGCCGTGCTATTACGAAGGAAGATATGCTGTGGGATATTAAGACCCTGAAGCGCAACAACATGAATGCGGTACGGACTTCCCACTATCCGAACCAGACGCTGTGGTACGAGCTTTGTGATGAGTATGGTGTCTACGTTATCGATGAGATGAACTTGGAAACTCATGGCTCTTGGCAAAAGATGGGGGCTGTTGAGCCTTCATGGAACGTACCTGCGAACAAATCAGAATGGCAGGATATCGTTATGGATCGTGCGATCTCGATGGTACAGCGCGATAAGAACCATCCTTCGATCCTCATCTGGTCTGTTGGTAACGAAGCTTACGCTGGTGAAGTATTGCTGAATGTATCGAACTATTTCCGTGAGACGGATTCCAGCAGACTCGTTCATTACGAAGGGGTATTCCACAACCGTGACTATGACGCGACGAGCGACATGGAGAGCCGGATGTATGCGAAGCCTGCGGATATCGAGGAATATTTGAACGCTAATCCACAGAAGCCATATATCAGCTGTGAATATATGCATGCTATGGGCAACTCCGTTGGCGGCATGCACAAATATACCGAGCTTGAGCAGAAGTACCCGATGTACCAAGGTGGTTTCATCTGGGATTACATCGACCAAGTAATCGTGAAGAAAGACCGCTATGGCAAGGAATTCCTCGCATTCGGCGGAGACTTCGACGACCGTGCTACCGACTACAACTTCTGTACCAATGGTATTGTATATGCGGATCGCAGAGAATCACCGAAAATGCAGGAAGTGAAATTCCTGTACCAGAACATCAAGCTGGAAGCGGATCGTGCGGGTGTTAAGATCGTGAACGAGAACCTGTTCGAAGGAACAGACGCTTACAATCTGGAATATACGCTTCATTATGAAGGCAAGGAAATATTCCGTGGTGTGTCTGCTGTAGATGTGGCTCCACAGACTAGCGCATATGTTGAGCTTGCACTGCCTGAGCAGGCAGCTGCTGGCGAGTACAGCTTGAATGTCGCGCTTACGCTGAAGGAGAGCACTCTGTGGGCAGAGGCTGGCTACGAAGTTTCCTTCGGTCAGCACGTATTTGTTATTGAAGCGGCAGCAGCAGTATTGCCGGCAGGCTCATTCCGAGTGGTTGAGGGCGATGTGAATATCGGGGTTCATGGCCACGATTACAGCATTATGTTCTCGAAGCAAGCGGGCAGCTTGATCTCTGTTAATTATGCAGGCCGTGAGATGATTGCCTATCCACCGGCTCCGCTCTTCTGGCGTGCAACGACAGATAATGACAAAGGCTTCGCACAAGGCTTCGAATCAGCTGGCTGGTTCGCTTCAAGCCTGACTCGCAAATGCGTTGGCGTAGAACTGACAGAGGCGGAAGGAACGGTAACCGTTACTTTCACTTACAAGCTCAGCATCAGCGATGCAGTAACGGTTACAGTCGCATACACGGTGTATGGCGATGGCAGCCTGAAGGTCAACTCACGTTACCAAGGCGCAGCAGGTCTTCCGAAGCTTCCGATCTTCGCGGTATCCTTCAAGGTTTCTGCGGACTACAATCATCTCGATTGGTACGCAATGGGGCCGGAAGAGAACTATATCGACCGTGCCTTTGGCGCGAGACTTGGTCTGTTCCAGAACGATGCAGCGGATAACGTATCTGATTATGTTGTACCTCAAGAGTCCGGCAACCGGACAGGGGTACGCCGTGTGAGCATTACGAACGATAATGGACACGGTATTCGGATTACATCTCCGGCATCGCAGCCAGTTGAAGCTAACATCTCACCATATACAGCGTTTGAGCTGGAGAGTGCATACCACCATTATGAATTGCCGAATGTTCACTACACAGTAGTAACCATTGCAGGCAAACAAATGGGTGTCGGCGGCGACGACAGCTGGGGCGCTCCGGTGCGTAACGAATATATCATCCATGCGGATCAGGATTTGGCATTCGAATTCGACATCCATCGCATATAGAAGTTTTCAGGGCTGGGCAGTGTCATCGTAAGATGACATTACCCAGCTTTTTTGTGTTGACTGGGCCAAACCCTGGCGAATGAAACCTGGCGAATGAAACCTGGCGAACGAACCCCTGGCGAACGAAACCCGGTGAACGAAACCCTGACGAACGAAATCCTGGCGAACGAAACCCGGGAAATAGCGAAATCAGTTTCGCTGATGGTGAACCCCGTTTCGCTAATGCGCCGCATGGGCTCCCTGCACGAGACAATAGAGTAACCAGTTACTTAACTGGCGCAGCTGCTTGCGCTAATAAGGTAACTGACTTCGCTAACTTCGCTCCGACACGCCAACCCGCCGCCAATAGCGAAATTAGTTTCGCTGATGGTGAACCCCGTTTCGCTAATGCGCCGCATGGGCTCGCTGCTCGAGACAACAGCGCATCCAGTTACTTAACTGGCGCAGCTGCTTGCGCTAATAAGGTAATTGTTTTCACTGCCCACGCTCCTTCACGCCAACCCGCCGCCAATAGCGAAATTAGTTTCGCTGATGGTGAACCCTATTTCGCTAATGCGCCGCATGGGCTCGCTGCACAAGACAATAGAGTAACCAGTTACTTAATTGGCGCAGCTGTTTTCGCTAATAAGGTAACTATTTTCGCTACCCTCGCTCCGATACGCCAACCCGCCGCCAATAGCGAAATTAGTTTCGCTGATGGTGAACCCCCCTTCGCTAATGCGCCGCATGGGCTCCCTGCACGAGACAATAGAGTAACCAGTTACTTAATTGGCGCAACTGCTTTCGCTAATAAGGTAACTATTTTCGCTACCCTCGCTCCGCCACGCCAAACCGCCGCCAGTAGCGAAATGAGTTTCGCTGATGGTGAACCCCGTTTCGCTAATGCGCCGCATATGCTCCCTGGGTGAGAAAATAGAGTAACCATTTACTTAACTGGCGCAGCTGCTTGCGCTAATAAGGTAACTGCTTTCGCTACCCTCGCTCCGCCACGCCAACCCGCCGCCAATAGCGAAATTAGTTTCGCTATAAGTGAACCCCGTTTCGCTAATGCGCCGCATATGCTCGCTGCACCTAGCAATCCTATTGGCCTCGCATCCAATCCTCTCTTAACAACTTGAATATAGTAATAGAGAAACGGTTTAGGAGAGTGATCATGTTGGGAAGAAAAGGTGGCAGGTTAGAAAATCAGGTGTATTCGAACAGGGTGGTAAGGTCAGAATTCGATAGTCACTGGTCAACGACCATATCGAAGTCAGGCTACGTGATCTATACGGCGACTGCATCACGTGCAAAGGTAGTTGTACTGCTGACTAATGGACAGCAGAAGCTCATCCTCTTCAACAAAGGCGGACAAGTTTTCGTTGGCGGTGGGGGAACCAGCCACTACAGCAAGCCTCATTTTGTTAAACATCTATAATTCGTCTTTAGTAAAGGAGCTGTGCTTCAGGTCTAAGACCTGTTAGCATAGCTTTCTTACATGCAAAACAAACAGGGTAAATCTGGGGGAGTTGGGCATGCTAAGGAACAACTATACGAATTGGGGAAGTAGACGACATGGCTATTATGGAACAGGATAATTGCGATTTCTCACCACTGAAGGAGCAATTGAAAATAGAGATGGAGAAGATCAATCAATCCATTGCGATAATGACTACGAAGCTGGACAATGACGATTATTGCTTGCTGGATGATTTCGAATTCGTAAAGGACAGAATCATGGAGACGGAGTCGCTTGCTGCAGCCTATTATTTGAAATGCCATCTCTCATCCTATACGAATAAGTACTCCGAGCTGTCGATGTCCGTCCACCATCTGGCGCGGCGTCGGCATGGAGCACTCTTAATCGTGCAGCGTGCAGATCCCATTCTCCATTTGATCACACAAGGTGTTCGAATCGATGCCGAATTGTCACATTCCTTGTTGGAAACTATATTCGTTCCCGGCGGGCCCCTCCATGATGGTGCCGTATTCGTGCAATCGGATAAAATCATATCAGCAGGCAACGTACTCCCTCTCGCTGGAGTTGAGACAGGTGAGCGGAAGCTCGGCACCCGGCATCGCGCTGCAATTGGACTTACCGAGCAATGCGACGCACTTGTACTAGTCGTGTCGGAGGAGACAGGACAATCTTCCTTCAGCATAGATGGCAAGCTGTACCCCTTCTCAGCGAATTAATGAAGCTATCCATATGGACGCTGGAGAACAAATAGAAAGAGCGAATACCGCTGGATCCTATCCAATGGTATTCGCTCTGTTTTATTTGATGAATGTATTCTTACTATCGCCGCTTAATATCCCATACTTCTTCTTGAACCGCTCCAAAATCTTAACCCAGCTGGTCCCAAGAATAGCGAGGAAGAACACATTGGCGAGCGCATGAGCCAAGTCGAAGTAGAAGCTCTGAGCATAAGCAACGAGGATAACGGGCCAGCTTATAGCATCGGGCATACTGATGAGATACCAGATGTTCATAATCCAGCCGAATAGGAAGCCCCATAGGAAGCCGAAGGTACATAGTCCAATTCTTGTGCGGAAGAGCCAGGTATGACGAAGCCAGCCAGCCGTGACACCAATCATGCCCCAGCAGAACATTTGCCAAGGCGTCCAAGGCCCTTGCCCGAGAAAAATATTAGATACCAACGCCGCAATCGCGCCGATAATGAATCCTGTCTCGCCACCGAACACGATCGCAGCAATGATGATGACGAAGGAGGTCGGCTGCATGCTCGGAATGGGGGCAAAAGCAACCCGGCCCATCGAGGCTATTGCAGCCAGCACGGCGATGAGAATAAGCTCGCGTGCCCCAATATTGCGGCGCTCGAACCTGATGAAGAATGGGAGCATGGCGGCTATGACGAGCACGAAGCTCATGAGCAGGTACTGTCCACTGTTTAAGGCAGCAGATAAAGCTAGCGCTGCAATGAATACAGCAATCGTGACTAAGAGCCAAACACGGGATTTGGCCATCTTGCCATCACATCCTCACACGTAATAGCGTCTGGCATCCACTCGCGGACAACCCGATTGATTGATGTCGTATAGAAGTAGTTGTCCTGGAAAAAGAAAGCAGGTGCGCCTTCCGAAGTAATCATGCCGTCGAACAGAATGGCGCAGCGCGTCGCATATTGTGCCGCGAACTCCACATCATGCGTGACCATTACGATCGTCGTTCCAGCACGCTGAAGCTCTAACAGCAAGCCTGCCATGCGCTGCTTCGCTATCGGATCGAGGCCCTTGGTCGGCTCGTCGATGCACAGCAGCTGAGGCTTAGGCAGCAGTACAAGCGCAAGCGCAACACGCTGCTGCTGTCCACCGCTTAGATCATGCGGGTGACTGTCTATCGTATCGCTAATCTGCAAAATATCGAGGAGCTGCTCAATCTCACGTTCAGCATCTGCGATGGAGGTGTAACGCGCCATATGCATCAGCTCTTCACGAACGGTGTCGTGGCTGAAGTAGAGCAGCGGATTTTGAGCCAAATAGCCGATTTTGAGTTTTTTGTCCTTAATAACCTTGCCTCTCATTGGCTTGAGCAGTCCCGCCAAGACTTGCAGCAGCGTCGACTTGCCAGCACCGTTCCCACCTAGAATAGCTAGAAATTCTCCCGCTCGCACTTGAAGCGAGAGATTATTCAATACCTCAGGGCTGTCCTTCTCATACTTGTATGTGATCTCACGACACGCTGCAAGGATATCTGCTGTCTCGTCTGAGCTATTGCTGCTAGGGGAAGATGATGCTGTTGCGGTCTTGAAGTCTAGTGTCTTGCTAAGCCACTGCTTACCTTCTCTAACTGTGAGTGGGACAGGCGTCTGAGCAGCGGAAGTTAGACGATCAGAGTGGACAGCGGCAGCCCAGTAGAGACGGGTGACAGCGGGCAGATAAGCCATGTCATCTTGCATGCCGCTCTGTCCGATCTGCTCTGCAACTGCACGAGCTTCACCCTCATATTTGATATGACCGCCCTCCAGCATAATAACCCGATCCGCGATAGGGATGACGTCCTCCAGCCTGTGTTCGCTCATAATAATCGTCATCGAGAACTCTTGATTCAAGCGATGTACAATTTGAATAAATTCTCGTGCTGCAACCGGATCTAGCTGCGAGCACGGCTCATCTAGCAGCAGTACCTTCGGCTGCAGGAGAAGCACGGAGGCTAGATTAATGAGCTGCTTCTGACCGCCTGATAATTCATGAACAGACTTATATAAGATAGGCTCCAGCCCGAAGAAATGGACCATTTCAGCCAGCCGCTTGCGCATAACCGGCATGCTGTAGCCGAGGTTCTCCATGGCAAAAGCTAGCTCATGCCAGACTGTATCCATGACAATCTGGCTCTCGGGGTTCTGGAAGACCATGCCGAGCTCTTCCGCGGCGAGGCGTGGGGCCAGCTCTGACAGGAGCTGGCTTTTGTACCGAATGCTGCCTGTGCGTGTGCCTTCCGGTGCCGTCTCCTGCTTAAGATGTCGGAGCAGCGTTGTTTTGCCGCAGCCCGATGCGCCGCAGAGGACGATGAACTCGCCTTCTTTTACCGTAAACGAGACATTAGACAGGGCCTGCTGCGGAGCATCCGGATATTGAAAGGAGAGTGCTTCTAGCTTTAAGATTTCCATGCCATTCTCTCCCTTGCTTCAAGAATAATAGGGGTGCTGACGAATAGACAAAAGCTTAAATAGATGATGCTGTCTCCTACAGAAAATCCTATCGGCTCGAGTGATGGATAGATCTGCAGGGAGCCGAAGCCGCCGAATGCCCAGCCTATGCAGCACAGCAGGGCAGTCAAGACAAGGAATGATAGAACGCCCCAGTCTCTGCGGCTCATCCGGTAGATGGTATAGGCGGTGCGCTTGGCCGTGCCGTACCCTCGGGCTTTCATCGAATCCGCCGTCTGCAAGGCTTCCTCCAAGGACCACATCAGCAGAACTCGGAGCAGGAGCAGGCCGTCCTTCATTCTTTTCCCATAGCTCCCGCTTGTGACATCGATTCCTCTTGTTTGTTGGATGATCGTAATCTGCTTCAAGCGTCGAATAAGGAGAGGCACGAAACGGATAGACATGAGTGTCAGAAGTGAAGTCTTCGGCGCAATGGCTGAGAATAGGTACATGAATTTATCCGGTGTAATAATGAATTGATAGGATAGGAACAGGAATAAGATCGATAGAATAGACAGCATCATCGTGACTCCGTACAGAATAGCTTCCAGCGTAATCGGCTGATCCATGAAGTAGAACAGAATATGCCAGCCCCGATGGGAAAAGAGCGGATTAAGAATAGCGATTAATCCACCTATCAAGAGATAGAAGGGCAGTATCCTCCATAGCTTGGTTCGCTGCTGCTGCCCATGCAGCATAATCAGGCTGAAGATAGCTGCGAGTAACGTGAGCAGGAATACAGGATGCAGGAGCAGCATGGCGAGGATGATCAGTCCGGCATAATAGGTGAAGCTGGCAGCGGGATGGAGGGAAGCGAAGCCGCCCCTCACTCGAACGAAGCTCCTAGATCTTTGCCTAGATCTTCCGTATACAGCCACTCTATTACATCGCCTGCTGCAAGCTTATACGCTCCCGCGCTTTTGTTAGGAAACTCCCCGTTAACGCGGTACATCCAGCCGCTCTCCGCGCCCTTGTCGAATTCATATAAATTATTAATGCCTTCAATATAAGCTGTCGCTCCACGACCGCTGAATTCCATCTGAATTTTGTTGCTTCTGGTTACCTGCTTGAGAATATCAAGCACCGTATCGTTCTTCTCAAGCTTGACGGTCTTCGTAGTCAGGATGGTTCCAGTATCCGCATCGCCTGTGATGGAGATCGTTACTGTGTTCGTGACAGGTACTGCAGTCGGTGCTTGTGTCTCCTTAACCGTTGGAGCCTCTGTCTGAACAGATGCAGGTATGGTGCTAGCTGGAGCTGGAGCTTTGGATGGCTTCGGTGTCTGAATAGTTTCAGCTTCCTTGGCGGGTTTCTCGGTAGTAGTAGGCGAAATTGAAGGCTCTGTATCTTGGCTGCTATCTGGTGAAGGGGTGCTGCTAGGTAAAGCGGCAGCAGCTTCTCCTTGCGGCAACGGTGACTGCTCCTGCGATTGAGTAATCTCCACAGCAGGACTGCTCTCTGGAACTGCAGTTGATTCAGAGGCAGGGGATGCACAGCTATTTAGACAGACAAGCAAGACTAGCAGCGTTGCCAGAGTGAACCAATGATGTTTCATAAGCCTCAGCATGAAGCGGTACCTCCTCGTACAAAGGGAAGGGAACGAAGAGCATATAGCCCTTCGTTCCTCTAATAACCCTTAAATATAAACTCATTATTCCTTCATTATTCTTGCGTGGCCAGCTGTGACAGCTTATCAGCTACAACAGCAGCCATTTCGCGTGTTACCGCAGCAGTTGGGCTGAAGTAACCATTCGATCCAACCATAATGCCAGCTGCGTTGACTGCTTTTACCGCAGATAGAGCACCTTTGGCAATACGATCCTGATCCTTGAAGGTAACCGTACTGCTGCTATCCTTCAGGTTGAAGGCCTTGGCAATCATAATCGCCATATCCTGACGAGTAACCGCTTGATCCGGTTTGAATGAAGCAGCGGATACTCCTTGGATAATGCCAAGCTCCTTCGCTCTCATGACACTGCCGTAATACCAACTGCCCGGCTTCACATCTTGGAATGTCTGTGCAGCAGATGTAGCAGGCTTCTCGTTAAGCAGGTTAAGAATTAAGGTAGCGAATTGCGCGCGAGTCATCTGCTGCTTAGGACCGAAGCGAAGCTCCGTACCACTTAGGCCGACCATTATTTTGGCATCGAATACGCGGTATACAGCTTCACGTGCCCACGCTGAGATGAGGCTGTCATCGACGAATTTCACTGCTTGAGTAGTAAGGTCATACAAGGCTGATGAGCCTTTCGTATAGTGATCGTAAGCAATTAGTGCCATTAATGATTGCTCAGTAGCCATTTCATTAGAAGCCTGGCCCGTTGTGTGGGCGAAGCCGCCATCGGTCTGACGGAAGCTGAGCAGGTTAGTGATCAGGCTGCCTTTTTCTTGGACGAAGCGATCTGTTAATGGATCTACTCCAATAGAAGCAAGAGCGATGATGACCTGTGCCACCGTCTCGCTATTCTCTTCGCCGAATGCAGTGTAACCGCCATTCTCAAGCTGTTGTCCCGCGAGCCATGTTACTGCTTGATCAATGGCGTTCTTCACGTCCGACTGTTCTTGGTAAGGAGCCAGAGCAGCAATAGCCATTGCGGTAAGGTCTAGATTATCCTCGCCTTTCTCTGTCAGCGGGAAGCCGCCAGTAGCGTTCTGTTGGCTAAGAATCCACTCAACTAGGCTGGTGCGTGACCACTTAGCGCTTGCAGGTACCGTATAGTTGGCGCTGTCTAGTGCCAGAAGCGCGAATATCGGACCGTTGGTGCCTTGATTAATCATATTGGTATGATTATAGATGCTTTCAATCAGATTATAACCAGCGAATGAGAGCGGATTGCCTCCCGCAGCTTTCACGGCTAGCGCGATGCGCTCATAATCCGTTACTTTGCGGTATTGACCGTTGTTTTCCTTAATATCCTGCTCTAATTGCTGCAAATAGCTTGCAGGTACAAATGCGTTAGCACGTGATAGGGCAAAAGCTTCCCAGTCGCTAATCGTGCCGCTGCCTGTAATTTGCTTCACTGCAGCTTGGATCTCTGCACTTACGTCAATTGTAGTCGTGCTCAGCTTGCTGCGATCAACGACAGCAAACTTCGTGAAGTGTGTAACCTTACCGGTAATAACGCCGGATTTCAGATCTAGTACCGCTGGAATCGGAATCCATTCACCTGTAGATTCATCCAGCCAGACGATCGATAGGTTCTCAGGCTTGTCGGTCTGAACTGGGATCTTGAACTGAACATAGACGGGACTGTTGAAGATGGTGCCTTTAGGCGTGAACTCGAACAGAGCAGAGACTATGCCTGGGCGTTTCTCGTCGAGCTCTTGTATGTTAATCGTGACGTTCTGCGAAACAGCTCCGGAAGGTACGATGAGCTGAACTTCGTCGATGCTGTCCTTCAGGATAGACTCGCTATTTGCTTTGACAGCTTGGTTCAGCGATACTTTGTGACCTTCCAACGCTTTAATGAGCTGAGCGATTTGATCTGCGCTCATGCTGTTTGCAGCGTTCAATATAGCGGTTGTTTGACCAGCCTTGCCAATTGGTGTTGTATTGTTCGGTTTAAGGGCTAGCTTATTGAGTTCCTTCTCGATATCTTCAGAGATGGAAGGGCTGCTTGTGCCGCCGCCTATAACGCCGCCATCAACTGGCACTTCAGCACCGAGGTCTTCACCTGAATTTGTTGTATATCTCCAAGCGACCACGTCCTTATCAGACAAAACATAACTGCCTGAGCTGACGTTCGGGAACGAGCCATTGACGGAATACATCCAACCGCTGAGTGGTCCACGGTCGAATTCTGCGAGACCATCAATAGCAGATACATAAGTGGAAGCGCCAGATCCGCTTGAGATAATTTTAGCTCCAAGCTCACGCTTCAGAATGCTGAACGCGGTATCTCCTTCAGTGATTTGAATCGTTTTCCTAGATAGAATCGTTCCTTTGACCGAGTCTCCAACTACAGATAGAGTAACCGTCTTCGCAACAGGAGGAGCAACGACTGCTTCTACTGTTAGGGAGCTTGTGCTGCGAACGAGCAGTGGGTTCGCACTATCTTGGTAATGAGTAACGACAGCCTCGTAAGAGCCAGCGTCAGCTAGACCATTAGAGAAAGTAGCAACACCGTCATCATTCGTGTTAATGGTAATGCCGTTAATCGTAACTTGAGCATTAGCCGCAGGAGTAACAAGTGATTCGTTGGTCTCCCAATCAATAATCGTCCATTTCTTAACTGATACAGAGAATGCTTCTCCTGCCTTCGGTTTAGCTGGGGAGAAGGATATAGAATCAATGAGTTGTATGTTTGCCCCACCGTAGTAGACAACAATTCGATCACTATCGGCAAGTCCGTAGTCGCCCATGCCGACAGAAGGAATAATCCATTCATTGCCACGCTGAACCGCGAACATCCAGCCTGAGTATTGCTCATATAAGCCAGCCTGAATGCCATTAACAGCGGAGATATAGGCATCGTTGACTAAGGTAAGATCAACGTTGTTAGCCTCGGCAAGCTTAACTACAGCATCTAGAGCAGTAGTGCTGGATATTTGACCCCCCGTAATGTGTGCATGTGGGCCTTCGATATCCACGGTAACATTGGAAGTTTTAAGTGCTTGCTCAACAGTAATGGAGCTCGTGCTCCGAACAACCAGCGGGTTCTTATTGTCTTGATAATGGGTTACGACAGCCTCGTAGGAGCCAGCGTCAGCAAGCCCATTAGAGAAAGTAGCAACACCGTCATCATTCGTGTTAACGGTAATGCCGTTAATTGTAACTTGAGCATTAGCCGCAGGAGTTACAAGTGATTCGTTAGTCTCCCAATTCGTAATCGTCCATTTATTAACTGATACGGTGAATGCTTCTCCAGCCTTCGGCTTGGCTGGTGAGAAAGCAATGGAATCAATAAGCTGCGTGTTTGCTCCACCGTAATAGACAACAATTCGGTCACTTTCGGCAAGTCCGAAATCGCCAATACCGTCAGAAGGAATGATCCATTCATTGCCGCGTTGAACCGCGAACATCCAGCCATCATATTGCTCGTATAGACCTGCTTGAATGCCATTAACAGCAGAGATATAGTTGTTGCCGACAACAGTAAGATCAACGTTCTTGTTTTCAGCAAGTTTAGTTACAGCATCTAGAGCAGTAGTGCCAGATATTTGACCACCTGCAATGTGTGCATGTGGGCCTTCAATATCTACAGTGACATTTTTAGAAAAATTATTGCTAAAGTCATAGAGACGGCTTCCGTCTTTAAGGAACAGTTGATAGGAGACAAGCGCCTCAAGGGCTTGCTCGGTTGCCATTGTATTAGATTTTGTATCAGTTGCTTTGTCTGCAAAGCCACCATCCGCTTGACGGAAGTTCAGCAGCTTCGATAAGGGATTGTTTCCATTTTTATCGAAATCAGAGCTTGTAGGATCTATACCGTTAGCGGTTAAGGCAATAATAACTTGTGAAACACTCTCACTGTTATCAGTCGCGTAATAATTATTATAGCCGCCATCGTCACGTTGATTATTTTGCAGCCATAGGATGGCCTTGTTAATTGCATCACTCTGCTGATCCTTATATGGTGCTAATGCGATAAGGCCCATTGCTGTCATATCGCTATCACTAGTAGAGCCGAAGCCGAAGCCACCATCCGCTTTTTGGGCATTCACGAGTTGGTTTACTAGCTTAGCTTTTGTCCATTCTGCATCGTCAGGAATAGAGTATTGGGCAGAGTCAAGCGCTATTAATCCGAAAATTACAGCGTTAGTTGATAAACCGTCTTTGAAATTATAAACGTTTTCAACTAAATTCTTAGAAGAGAAGTTTGTGGCATCATAGCCGAGCGCTCCAACAGCCATAACCGTTTTTTCAAAATCAACCGCTGAGGTCATTTCTGGTATTTGACTTGTTAATAGCTCCAAGTAGCTCACTGGAACTGCATAACCAGCTTGAGCAAGACCAATAGCTTGCCACTGGTTTGTAACACCTTTATTAAGAATATAATCAGCAGCACCAGTAACTGCATTGTTAACCAGTTCTATAGTTGGCTCCGTAGGTTGGACATTCTTACCTTTGGTTATGTTCAAATAATAAATGACAGGCTCTTTAGTACCTTCTTGTGCAATTACCCGTACAAGGCGAGGCTGGCTTTCGCTTAAGGTCAGTACCTTGTCAACAGTAGCATTGGCGCTACCTCTTTTGTTATTGACGTAGATGTTGTCTGCTTGACCATTGGCTTGTATAGTGACACTGTCTGCGTCAATTTTGATGTCATTGTAGATGTATTGCCTTTCAATTAAAGGTAATTGAATAGATTCAGAGCCAGCTGTGACTGTAAGGCTTGTCAGATCGGAAGTTAATCCGACATTCTCAGCACTAGGAGCTGCTGCATGAATACCAGCAATTTCAGTACTTGTTTCACCGAATGCGCCTCCATCGATTTGGACGGCAGTATACACTTTAATATAATCGATCTGATCTAGGTTAACAGGTAAGCCATCGGCATCCACTGCCCAGCTTATGTCGATAGGATCTCCTTTAGCAGGGGTTGCTTCGTATGGGTTGCCCATCACGTCGTAAGGAGCTGATCCACTCGCATGGCTGTCAGGATATCCGAATGAGTTGTTAAGAACACCTATATTTACTCCTGAGTACGAATAGCTTAGGTTTGTAAAGTCTAATGGTTTGAAGAGATAGTTATCAGGAATTGGATAATAGGCATGTCGGTGGCTCCCGTTAGTCTTAATCTGACCGGAGGCACCCAGATTATTCACCCAAGGAATGCTGACGCCGTTTGGCGTAGTGAACTCTGGTTCAGGGTTCGTATAAGTTGCTGTATAATCCCAAGTGGTTGTATCCTCATAATGCTCGGAACCAGCAATGTTATACCATTGTCCCGGCTTGCCAGTTCCGTCGTCCTTCGCTACAGCTATTGCACCAGGCTCAGAGAAGCCAGTAAAGGCATTGCCATATATATTGAAGTCAACGCCGTAGGGGTTTAACGGGCTGTTCTTAATGGGAGTATTCATCTTGAGAATGGTGTATCCGCCAAATGCACCTAAAGAGATTGCGGGTGAAGTGGAGTTCTTCCAATCGGCATTGAGATCACCCATACCACCATTACCAGTTTCATTGACGAACTGTCCAGGGGCGGGAAGCGCCTCATAAAAAGTGAATGGATTCGTATTGTCCGCAGCCGCTACCTGTCCCGTTGGGACAATGGCCGTGCTGACAGCCGACAAGAGTACAGCGAAGGATAAGACGATCGCTATAAATTTGCGTGATAAATAATGATTCTTCATGTTCGACCTGCTTTCTTCTTCATTATAGTGGACATACAAATAAAAGCCGCCTAATAGTAGGCGGCTTTATTGCATAGTTGTACCCTTACAGTTATGTATCTTGCGACTCACCGTATGACATGCATACGCGGACGCAACTATACTGCGTTTCATGTTCTCACCTCCCCGAAGAAATAGAAACTTCAGAAAAAGGCAGGTCTCCTGGCTCATGAGTCATCGCTTCTCTTGACCTTCCCGGCAGCATCAGCCCCAGTGGTTTCATTAAGAGTTGCTCTTCATTTACAGTGGCGGGACCGCGCCGGTGTTGCACCGGACTTCCCTTTTAAGTATCGCACTCGCTGACATACACGAATGCGGCACACCCCTTTCTGTTCACGATATTCAATTGTCAGCTACAATCATACTGCCAGACTATGGGTTTGTCTATGATATTGGTGGAAGTAATGACGTTAAATATATATTTTCAGCTAGCTTTAAAGGGGATTATGCGATTTAGAGGAATTTTATATATTAATGAAGCAAATTGAATGGGTAATAGAAGTTGCAAGTTATCTCCGATGTCTGTTGCCGCGCACCAAAATGCTGATGACAGCCACAAGAATGATGGAGCCGATAAGTGAAGGCACAAAGTAAAAGCCACCGATAACAGGGCCAAAGTTCCCAAACAGCTGGGTACCAATCCAAGCTCCGATAAAGCCAATGACAATATTGCCGATAATACCTCCGGGAATGTCCCTGCCGATAAGCAGTCCTGCGAGCCAACCGATGACTCCGCCGATGATTAATGACCATAACCAATCCATCGTTCATTCCTCCTTCACCATATTAACCTTATTCATAAAACAGACGGGTTATGATGAATGTAAAGATATATATACATATTGGAATCTCTTTGGACCAAATTATTAAAGGGAATAAGCTTAGTTATATAATTTCCAGTGGTTTTTCTTGAAAAGATTATACTTTATGCTTTTAAATAAAAGTCTAAAAGTTCAGCGAGTTTTAAGTTGTAATATCAATGATCAGCTAAGAAATGATAATTGATTGGCGATAAACTTCTAACTATTCATAAAAAAGGGAAAATTTGAAATCGTTTAGAGATTTAAGGTATATTATTGATATCCTTATATTTACTTATATAGCCATATTGAATACTTTTATTGTGGAGTTGATTTTTTTGTTTATAGCCTTAGTAAGACAACTTTCTACCGTGATTACTTTTGGTTTTGGCTCAATACTAATCGCATTATTTCCTTTGATACAAAGACATAGTCGAATATTTGCATGGTTAAGTTTAATAATAGGAGTAGCTATTTGGTTGTTGCTGATCGGGTCTTATTTGGAAATATAAATTAACTTTTGAAACGGAGTTGAATATTATGTTTGAAGCTTTAGTAGGACAACTCTCTACTGTAGTTACTCTTGGTATTGGTTCTATACTAATTGTATTGTTTCCCTTAATAAAGAAGGAAAGCATAAAATTTGCTTGGTTTAGTTTGATAATGGGAATAACTGTTTGGTTATTGTTAATTTGGTTTACATTTGGAAATGAGGTTGTGAGAGAACAGATATTTATACATGGTCTTCATTAACAAGACTTAAGAGCGGAATGTTAGTGCTTTTTTTTCTACAATACCGCAATCCTCCTTGCGGGAAATACCAGTACCTATTTCGTTGTAAATTAATTGGTATTTATGTATTATTGTGTAAGCTTGCCAGCTGACAGTAATAAGGAGGAGTTTTTCTTGAAGATTAAGAAAGTGTCTATCATACTTTGTCTAGTAGCCTCATTAGGTATTATGAATTCGCAAGCATATGCTTCAAATCAACAAACAGTTCAACATAGTGCTATTTCAAATATTGATTATGAAACTGCTTTGGGACATGAAAATAGAACAAAGAAAGAAATTGTAGATGAATTGACAGAACAAGGGTATTCTCTTGAGGATGCAACATTTTATGCTGAAATAGATATATTAGCTAATCAATTTGCAAAACGAGGAATTGATATTGAAGCAAGTAATATTCAAGAATATGATAATTTATATGTTAAGGCAAATAAAAGTGATGTTCGTAAGAAAGCTCTTGATGGAGACTTGAAAGCTATTAAGACACTCTACAATAGTACAAGTGCAATGAATTTTGGTAGTCAAGATGTAGAGATTGCTCAAAAAACTATTAAACCCAAAAACACTTCTGTAATAAATGAAAGTGCAAGTATTATAGGTTCATA
Source organism: Paenibacillus xinjiangensis (assembly GCF_059686975.1). Taxonomy (NCBI): domain Bacteria; kingdom Bacillati; phylum Bacillota; class Bacilli; order Caryophanales; family Paenibacillaceae; genus Paenibacillus; species Paenibacillus xinjiangensis. The sequence continues at coordinate 37,719 of NZ_JCAALS010000030.1, forward strand.
TGCCTATGAAATTAAATATCCTGATGGTAGCTCAGTGGAGTTCTATTCTAGTACTGTTGCGAACAGTGAAGAAAGTAACAAAGTAATAACTAACGATGATGATACAATGATTAGTGGGCCATGGTTTGATTCGTATGCATTTAGTGGTTCTGGTTCTGCGGTTAGTAACTTTTATGCCACTGCAGGAACCACCTATACATCCACGACACTTTGGTCATACTATGCAGGTGTAAGTACAGCAAAAGTTTCGGATGTTTTAAAGTGGAAGCATGCTGCAAATAGCTCTAGTATCACATTAGTTTCAGATGATGGTGCTCGATCATACGCAGGAGTAGTAAAGGTAATTGAATTAAATAAAACAAATACTCAAAATGATGTTATCGACGGTGATTATATACTCCAGGGTTACACTCAAGTTACATTTGAAGTAGAAGCGGCATTTTCTGCAACGTTTGGATTTTTAAGTGTTCAAAAGTCAGCGGGAGCAGGATGGATGCAATATGCTATTACAGAAGTAATATTATTTGATAAAACACTAGGAGCTATAGGTACTTATTCCTATGCTGGACAGTTCTTATAGGATTTAGTGTATTTTTCTGGAGTAGAGGAATTCTCTACTCCAGAAAACTCTCTTTATTGGGAAGTGACAAACTTGAGAAAACTTGTCTTTTGCTTATTATGCTTAACTCTTTTAAATTTCTCTCCGATAAAAAATGATGATTTTCAAATTGTAAAAACTGAGTACAACGAAAATTATTATACAGAAATTGGATTGGATATATATGAACTGAATATTTTAAAAAGAGATATTAATCGGGTTAAAGTAGGAATTATTGATTCTGGTTTTAATTCAGAGAATGCATACGTTAAATCCATTCTATTAAATAGCCAAGACTTTAGTTATTCGGATATTGGTCATGGAAATGTAGTGTCAGGTATAATTTCAGCATTTAAAAATAGTGATAATGAATACGAGGGTCTGATTCCTGGGATAATGATATATCAGTATGAATTGTCCAATCATATGGATATTGAATCTTTAACTAAGGCAATTATTACCCTAACCGAACAGAAAGTGGATGTTATTAATATTAGTTTATCAACAAATAAATTCGACAAAAAGCTCTTAAATGCAATTAAAAAAGCAATTGACACAGGAATAATTATTGTAGCTTCAGCTGGTAATTCTGGAACTGACTTAAAGGAATATCCTGCATCATTTGATCTTGAAGGTATAATATCGGTGGCTGCAGTAGATTCTTCATATAATATTTATAATAACAGTACAGTTAATTCTGAGGTAGACATTTATGCACCGGGTCAAAATATTGCTTCTTTTAATAAGGATAATCACATCAAAATCTATAATGGGACTTCTGTAGCAACACCAATTGTCACTTCGCTAGTTATACTTATGAAATCGCTATCTCCGAAACTTCAACCTGCTGAGGTTGAAGGTCTAATAAAACAAGGGTCATATAAGTACAAAGGTCTTTGGAAGAATAAGAATGTGAACATATCATTAGTTAATTATAATAAGACGCTAGCATTATCCAGTGATTACGTAGGAGGAAGACGTGAAGATACATAATTTAATTTTCAAACCTATGGTAGCTTTATTATTGATTTTATCTATAGTTGGCTGTGAAAAAAATGAATTAATGCTCGCGGACTCAAGTCAAAATATATTAGAAAGTAATTTAGAAAAAATACTGACTAAAGAAACAACTGATAATTTTGGGAGTGATCTAGGTCATCTCGAAATAGTTGATATTTACGTTGAAGATAACTCATATTTTATATTATATGCCTTTGAAAAACTTAAACAAAAATATATATCGGTTATGTACGTAGAAAAAACTGGAGAAAATGACTATACTTTTGGTCTAATAAAGGGTACTAGTATCAATAAAATAAGCGACGTCATTTCGGTATATAACATCAATGGTGAAACGATAGAAAGATTAAACAGACCATTTCATATAGTTATTGGTAATGTGAATGATGTTGCTGTTGATACTATTTATTTTACATATCCAGATAATAAGATTACAGGTTTAAAAATCAAAGAAGACCAAAAGTACTTTATGGAGTTAAGAATAGGGAACAATAAGTCACAAAACTCAATCATTGCTGTATCAAAGAGTGGTGAAAAACTATACGAAAATTAAATTATTTATCGTTGGATATTGATCAAGATGTATTAATTCATACTAATGCCATATAGGGCCGATTAATTTCCGTGTAAATTGCAGTTTTGTTATACATAAGTGACGTTTTATAAACTTGGATACGTATAAAGGGAGCATTGAATCTATACGTATGTGGAGAATAATCCTTTATCAGTGACCCAAGTGGTAGCTATAAAATTGAGAAGTGCCGACTTCCTTTCCCTTGGGGATATTATCATTGGAAGGGCTGATGGTTTTCATTTTTTATGACTCCACCCAAGTGCCAAATGAAGCAGTTAGCTTTGTCCAATCGAAGTTTACCCTTATTAGCACTTTATGGATTTTGATGTTATGAATAAATTTTAAAAAAAGAATATGGTAAAATGAGAAGATAATTTACTTATAACAACATTTTTAAACACAAAAACAGCGTGATTGCTTCTAAGCAATCACACTGTTTTTATATAGCTAAGCCCGTCTACGACTACCACGAAGCAGCAGGCTGACGATGGCGATTAGAATGATAGCTCCGATCAGAGCAGGAATGAAATAGAACCCTCCAATAACCGGCCCCATGTTGCCAATAATTAGTCCACCTAACCAAGCCCCGATGAACCCGGCAATAATGTTACCTATAATACCTCCAGGAATGTCGCGACCGATGAGCAGTCCTGCCAGCCATCCGATAATACCCCCAATAATTAATGACCATAACCATTCCATATTATTCACGTCCTTTAGTTTTTTTGGTGAAGCAAAAAACAGCTTCGAAAGCATGCGCTTAAGTCTTTCAGCGTGAGACTGCTAAGCCTATTCGCTGTCTCTCACTTAACCTATACATAACCTGAATGGTTCCATCTGAATCATGCCATGTACTAGAAAATCCTGCCTGTCCTAGTGCTTTTATTCTCTCTACATCTACATATCCAAGTAACAATATGGAAAAATATATGCTTTTATGTAACTTTTACTCCATAATCACTGTCTAGTATGGAGAGGTGACAGTAGGATGGAGAGCAGTAACCGTAATTCTCTTATCGTTAATATAATGGCATCAGCAGCCTTGCTAGGCATTATCGTTCTTCTATTGAGCCAGCAGGTGCCGGGTGATGAGAGCAGCGTTAATGTCCCAACGGCAACATTGCAGCCAAGTAACGACGACATTACTATCCAGCCGAGTAACCTGCATGGTCTATTGAAAGAAGTATTGCCTTTCGACACTCAGCAGGTAGAGCAGATAACCGTGCAGGTACAAGGAATTGATCAGGCAATTACGGTACCAGCTGAGCGGCACAATGTGATTTTGAACAATCTGAACCTGCTTGATCTAACGAATGCAGAAGCGGAATACATACCTAAGCCGCTCACGCCTATCTCGATCAGATTTCATGTGGCGGACCAGGTCTATGCACTTTCTTATGATCTCAACGAGAATGAATATATAATGAATGGGCAAGGGTTCTATGCGAATGACCAGGTCATGCTGCTTATGTATGGGCTGCTTCAGCCAGATTCGAAGCTAGCTGAGCTTGATGAGATGTTCGAGCAGGCGAGAATAGGGATCGAACAGCATTCAGGCGAGGTGGATAAAAGCTTCCAGTATGCAGAGAACCTTTTACAACTATCGGCTATGGACTATGAGGCTTGGGACAAGCTTTTGCCTAATTTGAGCAGTCTTAAATCTACTAATATTGGACAATATTATAATGAAGCCCTTCAATCTGTTCATAGAGTTGTAGAGTATGAGAATGGCATTATAGCGATTAGTCACAGTCTCGTGTTCACCAAACCCGGATTTGAGACATCCAGTGGCATCACTGTCGGGCAAACAGAGCAGCAGGTGCTGGAGAGCCTCGGAGAACCGAACCTGAAGACGCCTTCCCAATGGAGCTATAGAGCAGGCGGTCACTTGAGATTCCATCTTTATATGGAGCACAATAAGGTGGAATATATCGTATTAACGAAGCCCTAATAGAAGAGGAGATTGTTGTACATGCGAATAAGAACGAAGCCTAAGCAATTAGCGATTATGTTTACCTTTGCCATCTGGTCGTGGGCACTGGCTGCTTGCGATAACAATGAACCGACGCAAGTAGGGACGAACGAAGCTTCACTTCCTGCCTCTGAGACCTCGGGTTACACGGTGCTTGCCGAGAAGCTGCAGGCTCCGTGGGCCATTGCTTTTGAAGGTGAGCGGGTATATATCTCGGAACGTGCGGGGAACATTGTGAAGATTGAGGGATCGGATATGACGAGAGAGCCCGTGCAACTGAGCACAAATGTTCTAGCTGAAGGAGAGGGCGGACTTCTCGGATTCGTACTGGCTCCTGATTATGCGAAGTCGAAGCAAGCATATGCTTACCATACTTATGAAGACAATGGCGCGGTGCTCAACCGTGTAGTGAAACTGGAGAAAACAAGCAGCGGATGGTCGGAGCAAGCGACATTAATCGATCAAATACCAGGCTCCTTCAATCATAATGGCGGCAGAATAGCGATAGGGCCGGATGGCCTGCTGTATGTGACAACGGGTGACTCTGCCGAGGAGAATCTCTCACAGGACAAGGATAGCCTCGCTGGGAAAATACTACGAATGAACTTGGACGGAACGATCCCTGCCGATAATCCTTTTGCGAATTCGTATGTCTACTCGTACGGTCATCGCAACCCACAGGGCATCGCATGGACGAAGGATGGCGTATTGTACAGCTCCGAGCACGGACCATCGGGGAGCCCCGGCGGCCATGATGAGATTAATCGGATAGAAGCGGGCGGCAATTATGGCTGGCCTGCCATCATCGGGGATGAGAAGGGCGAAGGCATGTATACTCCCGTCTACCATACGGGCGAAGAGGCAATTGCTCCTTCAGGCGTAGTGATGGATGGAGATGGGCATCTGCTCGTGGCGGCGCTTCGGGGGCAGGCACTATTCAGCTTCGATACGCAAGAGAATACGATGAAGAAGCTGCTAGATGATGTTGGAAGGGTTCGTGATGTTGCCCTGCATAACGGAGGAATCTATGTGATTACGAACAATACCGATGGTAGGGGTACTCCAATAGAGTCAGACGATCGACTGCTGCTGCTTAAAAGTGGCGATTGACAGGAAACCATTTGGTTTCCTGTCATAAATACGAAATCAAATGGTTTCCTAATAGATTGAAATCCCAAAAGCATAAATGGAGGAATTATAATGGTTAACAATAGCAGCAGTGCTCTACCTGATATTCGTCAGACGCTGGAGCTGAATGCTCCGATTCATATAGTATGGGATGCAGTCTCCACAGCAGAGGGGATTTCGACATGGTTTATGCCTAATAACTTCAAGGCGGAGCTTGGCTATGAATTCATTCTGGAAGCTGGGCCATTCGGTAATTCACCTTGTAAAGTAACGGAGCTCAATCCGCCGAATCGCCTTTCCTTCAATTGGGGCAAGGATTGGACCTTAACATTTGAGCTTAGAGAGCTGAATGGGGCAACGGAGATCACGCTCATTCATGGCGGCTGGGATGCTGATAAGGTGGCAGAGTTCGGAGAGATGCATGCGCTTGTTCGCGGCAGAATGTCTCAAGGCTGGGGTCAAATTCAGAAATCACTAGGTGCTTATGTCGAAGGCAAGTAGGGACATGGCTAAGCCGAAGCATGATGTGTTTCAGGCGATTGCCGACCCCACTAGGCGCAGCCTGTTGAAGCTGTTGGTTGATGAGGAAATGCCAGTCAACGCGATTAGTGGACATTTTCCGATGAGCCGTACGGCCGTGTCTAAGCATCTTCGTGTGTTGGCTGAAGCGGGGCTTGTGAAAGAGCGCAAGGTTGGCCGTGAGACGAGGTACCGACTAGAGCCCGAGCCTCTCATGGAGCTGAAGCAGTGGCTGTCCTATTATGAGCGTTACTGGGAAAATAAACTGGGTGCGCTTAAACGTTATGTGGAAGGTGACGGCACAGCTGGCGATGCGTTCGCGAAGTCTCTAGAGGCTGTCCCTGAGCGTAAACTGGAAGAATAGAAGAATGGAAGAGGAAGCGCCTGCGGGCGCTTTTTTCGTATGTAAATGATTATCGAAGATGCAGCTATAATCGGACCAGCATCTACTACGTTTGCCATGAAAAACAAAATAAGGCCCTGCGGATCCGTTAACTTCTAGCAGATAGCTCGCCGTGGCGCACAATTCGCCGCATTTTGAGTAAATAAGACCCTGCGGGTCCGTTAAAGTCCACCGAGAGCAGCTCCGAGGGCGTAATAAGGCCCTGCGGATCCGTTAACTACCAGCAGATAGCTCGCCGTGGCGCACAATTCGCCGCATTTTGAGTAAATAAGACCCTGCGGGTCCGTTAAAGTCCACCGAGAGCAGCTCCACGGGCGTAATAAGGCCCTGTGGGTCCGTTAAACTTCCAGCATATAGCTCCAAATGGCGATCCCCAAGCCACTTAACGTGTTTGCTGCTGATTATGTTTGTACTATGGCAAACTCAGCGTAATTGTACGTAACCAGTAGTTACCCTTGATTCACCCCACACAGCGGTTATAATGATAAGCGGGACTTATATTGAAAAAATTCGCGGTAGACTGGCAATTCATAATGGGGCTGGCATACAATAGACGGATAGTTACACGAGTGCGAATGATGGAATTGCCGAACAATTCCTAAGCATAATCTTAGGAGTCAAGAATTGCCGAACAATTCCTAAGCATAATCTTACGAAGTCAGGAATTGCTTCGCAATTCCTTTTAGGGAGTGAATAATAGTGCGGAAAATTATGTTTACCGGCGGTGGATCGGCAGGGCATGTGACGGTGAATCTGGCGTTGATTCCTCATTTTTTGCAGGAGGGCTGGTCGGTTGAATACATAGGCTCGGAGGCGGGGATTGAGCGTCAATTGATCACGCCGCTTCCAGAGGTGAAATACTTCGGCATAGCGACGGGCAAGCTGCGGCGTTATTTGGACTGGCAGAATGTGAAGGACCCTTTCAAGGTCGTGAAGGGAGCTTTTCAAGCTTATCGCCTGATTAAGAAGCAGAAGCCAGACGTCCTCTTTTCCAAAGGAGGCTTCGTATCGGTGCCGGTGGTGCTCGGAGCATGGCTGAACAAAGTGCCGGTGCTGATCCATGAATCAGATCTGACACCAGGGCTCGCGAACAAAATCTCGATTCCTTTCTCCACTGGCGTATGCACGACATTCCCAGAGACAGAGCAGCATTTGCCTTCAGGCAAAGCCCGCTATGTGGGTGCGGTCATACGAGAGCAATTGAAGCAGGGCAGTGCGCAGCGGGGAAGGGCATTCAGCGGATTCACGGCGAGCAAGCCTGTATTGCTCATTATGGGTGGAAGCCTTGGCGCTCGCAAAATCAATCAGACGGTAAGGGCTTCTCTTAGCAAGCTTACGGAGCGCTTCCAAGTCATTCATCTATGCGGCAAAGGGCAGGTCGATCCGCTGCTTGAATCCTCCCAATACAAGCAATATGAATACGTGAACGAAGAGCTGCCTGATCTGCTGGCGATGGCGGATATGATCATTTCGCGGGCAGGCTCGAACTCGATATTTGAATTCCTGTATCTGCATAAGCCGATGCTGCTCATCCCGCTCACAAAGGAGCAGAGCCGCGGCGATCAGCTGCTCAATGCCCGTTCATTCGAGGCAGCAGGCTACTGCGAGGTGCTGTACGAGGAGCAGATGACACCAGAAACATTAGCAAGCGGTGTCGCTTCGATGTTCGATAACAAAGAAAAGTACATCGGCAATATGAAGAAAAACAAAGAGAAGGATACACTCGATCTCTTGTTCAAGCTGATCAAGGAAACGGCGAAAAAACGTTAATCCTATACGGGGGCAAGGGCAGCAGGCCAATAGAGCCTGCTGCTCTTTTTCAACTGCTCATCATCATTATTTGCTAACTATTATGGTTGACCCCTTAGGAGAGTTACGATAGAATCCCCTCAGGAGTGAAAAAATAGAGAGATTCCAATCATCAAAGAGAGAGAGCCAAGCTACTATGAAAATCAAAACAGAATTAAATGAGCGGCTGCAGAGCAAATCTGCCAAGTCTGTTCGGGCGGCAGTGTTATCGCTAACTCTAGGTGCCTTTGCACTCGGAATGACGGAGTTCGTCATTATGGGCTTGCTCACGAATGTAGCGTCTGACCTTGGCGTATCGATATCGAGCGCAGGTCAGCTTATCACAGGCTATGCTCTGGGAGTGGCGATTGGCGGACCGATTATGACCGTGCTAACCCTTCGCATGGCGAGAAAAGAGCTGCTGTGCGCATTGCTTATTATTTTTATAGCGGGGAATGCTCTTGCGGCAGTGGCACCTAACTACACGGTATTGATGCTTGCTCGAATTATTACATCTCTAGCGCACGGCACCTTCTTCGGAGTCGGCTCCGTTATTGCAGCAGGCTTAGCCAGCCCTGACAAGCGTGCAGGAGCGATCTCGATGATGTATACAGGACTCACTGTAGCCAATATCCTTGGTGTTCCGCTGGGTACACTGATTGGTCAGCAATTCGGCTGGCATTCGACATTCGCAGTGGTAGCTGTGCTGGGCGTAGCTGCATTCGCTGGAATTGCGCTGTTCGTGCCGAAGATTCCACTTAACCGGCAGGCAACCATCGGCAAGGAGCTTCGCATCTTCCGTAATCCGCGGATATGGCTCGCTCTGACTATGACGGTATTCGGCTTCGGTGGTGTGTTCACAGCCTTCACTTACATAGCTCCGATCCTTCAGGACATTACAGGCTTCGAGGAGCAATACGTAACCGTCATTCTCATCCTGTTCGGAATCGGCGTTACGATCGGCAACTTAATAGGGGGCAAGCTGGCAGATTGGAAGCTTATGCCTTCCCTTATGATCTGTCTGGCTATACTAGCTCTTATTCTGCTCATCTTCTTCTTCACGAATGATCATAAAGTGCTCGCTGTTATAACGATCTTCTTCTGGGGAATTGCATCCTTCACGATTGTGCCTGGTCTGCAGATGCGAATTATGGACCTGGCCAAGGATGCGCCAATGATGGCTTCCACATCGAATCAATCGGCCTTCAACCTCGGCAATGCTGGAGGGGCGATGCTTGGCGGGCTTGCAGTCGATGGCATTGGCATGCAGCATGTGCCTTGGATTGCCGCTATTGTTACCGTTGTAGGTCTTGCATTGACCATACTCAGCTACGGGATGGATCGACGCAGCAGCAGGGCCGCAACCATACGGTAAGGCTTCGAACAGCCGCTCCATGCTCAAGCGATTATTTGTACTTGAGGTTGGAGCGGTCTTTTTCGTATAATTGTTGGGTATGTGCAATAAACGATTCGATTTTCGACGGAAACGATGATATGATGGCATACAAGGAAAGCTTATCGGCTAACGGTCCGCATCTATGCGTGCTATACATGGTAGTAATCATGCACTCGAACAGCCGTGACAGCTTGCGGTCTTCTTCGCGTGTGTATAATTCGTAGGAGGGAATACAGATGGAATATATCAGTACACGAGGCAATGTAGGCAAAATAGGCTTTATCGATGCATTTCTGATGGGCTTGGCGGATGATGGGGGACTTCTCGTTCCTAATGAAATTCCGGTTATTTCGGCAGCAACGCTGAAGGAATGGCAGGAGCTCAGCTATCAGGAGCTGGTACTCGCAATCTTCTCCTATTATACGAACGGAGAAATTCCGGAGGAAGACTTGAAGAAGCTGGTCTACGATAGCTACTCGACCTTCCGTGATCCCGAAGTAACACCGGTTCGCAAGCTTAACGACAGCCTGTACTTGCTTGAGCTGTTCCATGGTCCTACCTTCGCCTTCAAAGACATTGCGCTGCAGTTCATGGGCCAACTATATACGTACGTATCGAAGAAACAAAATAAAACCATTCATATCCTTGGAGCAACCTCCGGCGATACAGGCGCATCTGCTATTGAGGGTGTTCGTGGCAAAGAGGGCATCAAGATCTGTATCCTTCATCCTAATGGCAAGGTGAGCAAGGTGCAGGAGCTGCAAATGACGACCGTACAGGACGATAACGTACTGAACCTGTCGGTAGAAGGCAACTTCGATGATTGCCAGCGCATTATCAAAGATCTGTTCGCTGATCTGGACTTCAAGGCAGCTAATCATCTATGTGCGATTAACTCGATTAACTTCGTGCGTATTCTTGCACAAACGGTCTATTACTTCTATTCCTACTTCCAAGTCGTTAAGCAGACGGGCGTGGATAAGGTGAACTTCAGCGTGCCGACTGGCAACTTCGGTGACATCTTCGCTGGGTATTTGGCAAAACGTATGGGTCTGCCGGTTAACAAGCTTATTCTGGCAACGAATGAGAACAACATTCTAGAGCGCTTCATCCAAGAAGGCGTGTATATGCCAGGTGAGTTCCGCAGCACGTACAGCCCATCGATGGACATTCAAGTAGCGAGCAACTTCGAGCGTTACCTGTATTATGTGCTTGGTGAAGACGCTGCTCAAATCCGTACGTTAATGGATGCTTTCAAAACAGAGGGTGAAATTGTCATCTCAGAGGAAGCTCTTCGCAGCGTACAGGCTGAGTTCGGAGCACATGGAGTAGAAGGGCAAGAGTGCCTCGATACCATCTCCAAATATAAAGGCGAGACAGATTATTTGCTCGATCCTCACTCGGCGTGCGGCGTTGCTGCAGCTGATAAAGTGAGCGGCGAGCAGGAAATCACGATCTCACTAGCGACTGCGCATCCAGCTAAGTTCGACGAGGCGATTCGCCTAGTCGGCATCGAGCAGGAATTCCCGCAGCAGATTTCATCGCTGTTCAATAAACCGCAGCGTCAGACGCAGGTTGATGGCTCAGCAGAGGAAATTGTTCGTGAGCTCGTTCAATTCTACAACGCGTAATTAGAGGTGAATAGTAAAGGGTTGAAGGGCTGAGAAGCCCTTCAACCCTTTTTATTTTACCCATGGCTTCGTTCATTCTCCAGCAGCAGCCCCTTCATCGGTTGGCCCCCGCGATAGTCCGTGAACATTCCACTCATTCCGACGACTCGATGGCAGGGAATCGCGATAAGGACAGGGTTCGCACCAATTGCTGCACTCACTGCACGAACAGCGTTAGGACGGCTTGCACGCTCCGCTATTGTCGTGTAGGACACTGTATCCCCATAGGGTACCTCGGCCAGGGCCTCCCATACAGCTAATTGAAAAGGTGTTCCGTGGAGGTACAGCGGGAGGGAGAAGGTAATGGCTGTCCCCTGTAAGATGGCTGCTAGCTGCTGGGCATAGGGCTCCAGTGCTTCGTCATTGCGCACCGGTGTGAGCTCTGGGAGACGTGCCGCTCCCCACTGCTTAAGATCATTGAACGACTCCTCGGGCGAGCCGACATAGCATAGTCCAAGGTCTGTGGCAGCGAGGTGCAGCTTCCAATCGTTATATTCGAATGGACTCCAATAGAGGGTTGACGGTTGACCTTCATTCATCGTTAAGACACTCTCCTTAAAGGCTTAATAGTGGAGCTTGTGAGCAACGGTATCAGCTTATCTGGCAGCTTCATATACCGACACTCTCATCCATCAGCTTGCGTAATTTGATCTCTGTATTCGAATCTTCTACCGGCGTATACACACTGCATCTTAGTTCATTGCCGCCTTGTACTTGCAGCGAGCTTAAGTCGAACAGCATTTTGCCCGCTCTTGCATGGCGGAATTCGACTACGACCTCAGGTGCCGAGCTAACCTCGCTCTGCATCCATAGATCATGGAATTCAGGATGGCTGCTCTCCATTTGCTTAATAAATGCAGTGTACCACTCATCTGCCAAGTATTGTCCGTAGTAGACACGGAAGATGGCTAGATACCCTCGCACAAAATGCTCCCAATTGACAGCTAGGCTCCTCAGTTCTTTTTTCGTAAACAATAATTGAATGAGGTTCCTCTCTTCTGCAGGTATGAGATTGAAATTAATGAACACATGAGCGGAAGCGTCATTCCAGCCTACGATATTGCAGCGGTTATCAGAGATGATCGTCGGACAGTAGCGCAGCTCCTGTAGAATCCTTCGGAGAGAAGGGGTGATGAGCTCCTCTGGCTGACTGCGCTGCACACTGGGCTGTGCTCCTGTCTCTAGTGCCAAGTCGTACAGGTATTTGCGTTCATCCGTATTCAGCAGCAGAGCGGCGGATATCGCATCAAGGACAGAGGGGGAAGCCTTGATCGCTCGCCCTTGCTCTAACCACGTATACCAAGTTGTACTGACTCCTGCGAGCTGGGCGACTTCTTCCCGTCTTAGTCCCGGCGTACGTCTTCTTGTCCCTTCCGGCAATCCAACCATTCGCGGATGCACCTTGGAGCGATGGGACCTCAGGAATTCAGACAATGCTTCTAGTCTTGTTGCGGGCTTCATGGATGCTGCCCCCTTATAATCGTTATGTAGTACTCATTATACTAGGATAACCAGAAACTTGTAATAGGATAATTAACGGTTACAATAGGTACAACAATGATCTCTATGGCTAGCTATAGTTGCGCATGCTATATGGGAATGAGGGGGATGCTAGGATGAATAAAGTGGTTATTACGGGAATGGGAGTCATTTCTCCACTAGGGAATGACGTTGGGACGTTATGGAAGAACATGCTGGCGGGAAAATCAGGCATTACGACCATTGATCGATTCGATATATCTGAACAAAAGACTAAGATCGCCGGTCTTGTACGAGACTTCGATGCGGAAGAGAGATGGGGGCGGAAGGAAGCGCGGAAGCTGGACCGCTTCAGCCAGTATGCCCTTGCAGCAGCAGAGCAAGCGGTGGAGCATGCGGGCCTCTCAATGGATGCTATTAATAAAGAACGCGTCGGTGTCTATGTAGGCTCGGGAATCGGCGGGCTTGAGACGCTCGTAGATAATGTTAATCTGCTGAAGGAGCGTGGGCCAGGAAGAGTCAGCCCAACGCTTGTTCCGATGATGATCTCTAATATTGCAGCAGCGCAGATCAGCATACGGTTCGGCTTCATGGGGCCAACGCTGTCTCCAGTTACGGCTTGCTCCATCGGCAATACAGCGATTGGCGAGGCTTGCAGAGCGATCCGCTTAGGTGAAGCGGATGTCATTATCGCCGGCGGCTCCGAAGCAGCCGTTACTCCGCTTGCGCTTGCCAGCTTCGGCAATGCAACGGCTCTTTCTCGGAGCACAGATCCTAGCGTGGCGAGCCGTCCTTTTGATAAGAATCGAGATGGCTTCGTCATGAGTGAAGGGGCGGGCATTGTCGTTCTTGAATCGTTGGAGCATGCGCTTCGGAGAGGAGCGCAGCCGCTTGCCGAAGTGATTGGCTATGGCGCAAGCTCAGATGCGTATCATGTGGTTGCTCCGCATCCGGAGGGGACAGGCGCTTATCTGGCAATGAAATCTGCCCTTGCCTCGGCGGGTGTAAGTACGACTGAGGTTGATGTAATCAGTGCTCATGCGACAAGTACGCCAGCTGGCGATCTAGGGGAGACAATGGCTATTAAGCGATTGTTCGGCGAGCACGCCTCTCATGTGCCAATCACGGCTAACAAGTCGATGCTGGGCCATATGCTTGGAGCAGCAGGCGGAGTGGAAGCCATTGCTCTAGCGCTTGGCTTGAATGAAGGCGTCATTCCGGCTACGATTAACTTGAATGATCCAGACCCCGCATGCGATCTGGATTATGTGCCACATGAGTCGCGGCGGGTGCCACTTACGATTGGATTGTCTAATTCCTTCGGCTTCGGGGGTCATAATGCAGCAATCGTGTTGAAGCGATATGAGGATTAATGGGATTAATCGAGGCTAAGGAGCTGGTTGAAGTTGTTGAAGTACAAAGATAATATCGTCGTCGTAACAGGCGCGGGACAGGGAATTGGTGCTGCTGTAGCCCGAGCCTATGCGTCGCAAGGGGCGATAGTTATTGCTGCCGATCGAAATGGGGCTGCGGCTGAAGCGACTGCTCTTGCTATTAATGAAGGTGAAGGTGATCAGAGGGGATTCGCAGTAACGATTGATTTGAGTCAGCCGCATGAAATCGAAGCGATGTTCGAAGATATTCGAGACAAGCACGGCAGAGTAGATGTGCTCATTAACAATGCAGGGCTGTCCTTCTGGAAGTCCCCCTACGATATAACGCTGGAAGAATGGGATTATGTGCTGAATTCCAATCTCCGGGGAACCTTCCTATGCTCCAGAGAAGCGGCGAAGGTGATGCGTGAGCATGGAGGCGGGGCTATCGTTAATTTATCGTCCACTAGAGCGATGATGTCAGAGCCTAATTCCGAAGCTTATGCGGCTTCTAAGGGTGGGATTGCTTCTCTCACTCATGCGCTTGCGGTATCCTTTGGTCCCGACCGGATCAAGGTGAACGCAATCAGCCCAGGCTGGATTGAGAACGGCGATTATGAAGCGCTTCGTCCAGAGGATCACCAGCAGCATCCTTCCATGCGCGTCGGACGTACGGAGGATATTGTGCGCGCCTGCTTCTATCTGACTGATCCTGCGAATGATTTCGTTAACGGCACGAATCTAGTCGTTGATGGGGGCATGACGAGGAAGATGATCTACGAGGAATAGCTAGGTAACTAATGACAGCGTTCGCCAATGGCGAACGCTGTTTCTTTGTTGAGTGGCGGAAGCAGCTGCGCGCTGAGCGTAGCGCATCGGATTTCCTTATTGGTGAACGTAGTTTCGCTAATGCGAGGTAGGAGGAGGGAGAACGGCTGGTTAGCGTAACAAAGTTCCTAATTAGCGAAATCAGGTTCATGAGTAGCGAAGCTGGTTACTGTAACGCCGTATCTCGGGCCGAGAGTGGAGAAAATAGCGCAACTGGATTCACCAATAGCGAAGTTAGTTTCGCTAATGCGAGTAGTAATGCGCGAGGTAGTAGTGCGAATGGTGATGCGCGAGGTAGTAGTGCGAGGTAGGCGGAAGGGGGAGTGGGGAAACCGAGATAGCGCACCGGATTTCCTTATTGGTGAACGTAGTTTCGCTAATGGGAGGTGGGGAGAGGAGAAACGGCTGGATAGCGAAACGAAGTTCCTAATTGGCGAAAGTAGGTTCACGAGTAGCGAAGCAGGTTACTGTAACGCCGTATCTCGGGTCGAAAGTGGAGGAAATAGCGCAACTGGATTCACCAATAGCGAAGTTAGTTTCGCTAATGCGAGTAGAGTATTGTGCGAGGTAGTAGTGCGAGTAGTGATGTGCGAGGTAGTAGTGCGAGGTAAGCAGGAGGGGGAGTGGGGAAACCGAGATAGCGCACCGGATTTCCTTATTAGTGAACGTAGTTTCGCTAATGGGAGGTGGGGAGAGGAGAAACGGCTGGATAGCGAAACGAAGTTCCTAATTAGCGAAAGCAGGTTCACGAGTAGCGAAGTTGGTTACTGTAACGCCGTATCTCGGGCCGAAAGTGGAGAAAATAGCGCAACTGGATTCACCAATAGCGAAGTTAGTTTCGCTAATGTGAGTAGTAATGCGCGAGGTAGTAGTGCGAGTAGTATGGTGCGAGTAGTAGTGCGAGGTAGGCGGAAGGGGGAGTTGGGAAACCGAGATAGCGCACCGGATTTCCTTATTGGTGAACGTAGTTTCGCTAATGAGAGGCGGGGAGAGGAGAAACGGCTGGATAGCGAAACGAAGTTCCTAATTAGCGAAAGCAGGTTCACGAGTAGCGAAACTGGTTACTGTAACGCCGTATCTAGAACCCAGAGTGGAGGAAATAGCGCAACTGGATTCACCAATAGCGAAGTTAGTTTCGCTAATGCGAGTAGTAATGCGCGAGGTAGTAGTGCGAATGGTGATGTGCGAGGTAGTAGTGCGAGGTAGGCGGAAGGGGGAGTGGGGAAACCGAGCGTAGCGCACTACGTTAGATAATACGTCAGGTTTCGAGCGGAATCCACTCTAGTACAGTTAAAAAGTAACATAAAACTAACGCATAAATTGCATTATCAGCATGAATCATGTCGTAATCGGCCCATTTTGTTAAAACATTTATATTTTATGTCAAATAAGTTGACATATTTTTCAGGCGCATGCTAGTATACGAACAAGAAGATTAATTAACTAGTTAATTAAATTTAACCAAACGTTTAACGAGTCGGTTAAATCCATCAATCCATTCATTAATCCATTAATCCATCAATTCATCAATTTATCTATTCATCTATTAATCCATTCCATCCATTTATTCAATCCAAGAAATAAAGGGCCTTTCATAACAACGATAAAGAGTGGTGATCCTGATATGTCTTACATTCAAGTGGAACACGTATTCAAGCGATTCGTTCGTCGAGGACAATCAACAGTTGCTCTGCAAGATATTAATTTGGAGCTGGAGCAAGGCACCTTCGTTAGTCTTATTGGTCCTAGCGGCTGCGGGAAATCTACGCTGCTTCGTGTCATTGGCGGATTAACAGAAGCCGATGAAGGCGATGTGTTCGTAGGCGGCCAGACTCCGATGCAGGCTCAATCGGACAAGCAGTTCGGATTCGTGCCGCAGGCACCGGCGCTTTTTCCATGGAGAACCGTTCTTGAGAACATGAACTTGCCCTTCGAGGTGAATAAGAAAGCTGGCGCTATCCGCGCAGAGGATCGGGAAGACCCGGTAGAGCTGCTGAAGTCCGTAGGACTCGGTGATTTCGTCAACGCCTATGCGAAGGAGTTATCCGGCGGTATGCAGCAGCGTGTTGGAATCGCAAGGGCATTCGGCTCAGGCGCACCAATCCTGCTCATGGATGAGCCATTCTCGGCTCTGGATGAGATTACGCGGGAGCTGATAAGCTATCAGCTGCTGGACATATGGGAGGCCCATAAGAAGACTGTCGTATTCGTCACCCATAGCCTACGGGAAGCTGTACTGCTCTCGGATAAAGTAGTCGTCATGTCGAGTCGTCCAGGCAAGATTTCACAGGTTATCGATATTGATCTGCCTCGTCCCCGCAGCGCTGAGGTGGAGGATACAGATGAGTTTCACCATTATGTCAGCCTAATACGCGGACAGCTTCGTGAAAGGTGGGGATGAGTGGATGAGCCAGAGCTTAATGAAGAGTGAAGCGGCAGTTAAAACAGGAGGTGGAGCCATGTCGGCCCCTAATGCGAATGGCACTACGCGCCAGCAAGGCAGAAGCCAGACAGAGCCCACAGGTATGCAGCGGTTTAAGCTATGGTTCGCCGAATCGTTGTTCATGCCTCCATTTCTAGCCTTCCTATGTTTATTCGGTTTGTGGGAGCTGGGCGTAAGGCTGCTGGGTGTTCAGGACATTATGCTGCCCGCGCCTTCTTCCGTTCTACAGGAGCTATTCGGTTCCTTCTTCTTCTATTTGCCTCATGCATGGGTTACTTTGTACGAGGCGCTGATCGGCTTCATGCTCGGTACCTTTATCGCTTTCGTTGGGGGCATATTGATGTCCCACTCAAGACTGCTGGAGAGAACGCTGCTACCTATCGCAGTGCTTGCTAACGTTACACCTATTATGGCGATTGCTCCTCTATTCATCATATGGTTCGGCTTCGGCGCACTGCCGAAGATCCTCATCTCAGCAATTATTACGTTTTTCCCGATGCTCGTTAACTCGATTGTGGGCTTCCGCTCCATTGACCAGAACAACTACGAATACATGCGATCCCTCCACGCGAGCAAAAGCGAAATATTCTTGAAGCTCCGTCTGCCGAACAGCCTTCCTTATCTATTCTCTGCTGCGAGAACATGCGTCAGTCTCAGTGTCGTTGGCGCGGTCGTCGGAGAGTGGAGCGGCTCAACGCAAGGGCTAGGCAATCTAGTTATGATGGCAAGCAATTATATGCAAATGCAGCGCATGTTCGCCGCTATCTTCATGCTAGCCATTATGGGTATTGCGCTCGTTAGCTTAGTTAGATTCCTAGAGCGCAAAGTGCTGTCATGGCATGTATCCGAGCAAAAACAAAGCTAACGAAACCTCATCATCGTCCAGGCATACGTTTATTCCGTTGTTTTTCCAAAAAAAACATATAGATGAGTGGAGGGCTTTAGGATGGAGAGAACAACAAAAAGGTCAAAGTGGGTAATGTCATTGCTGCTTGCATGTGTCGTGGTGATGGCAGGCTGCTCGAGTGGCAATAACTCAGTTCCAGCTAACACAGCAACAAATGCTCCGGCTGCAGAAGGTACGGAGAAGGGCTCAGAGGATTGGACGGCACGCAAGGCAGAGAATGAAAAAGCGGGTAAGATCACTTATATCACGGGCTATTATTACGCGGCTTCTCCGCCAGACATTCAAGCGGTTATGGCAGATGAGCTTGGCTACTTCAAGGAGCTGGGTCTTGATGTTGAGATACAGCCGGGTCTTGATTCAGAGGGGATGAAGTTTCTAGCGGTTGGACAAGCTCAGCTAGCGAGTGCTGGCACGCCGAGTCTCGTGATTCAGTCGGTTGCTAACGGTGCGCCAATCAAAGGAGTAGCAACCTTCGCAGCTTCGGGATCGAGTGCCATTATGGTGATGGATGACTCGGCCATTAAGGAGCCGGCAGATTTGGAAGGCAAAACATTAGGGTATCACGGTGCGCTTCCTGCCAACTATGCCGCTATGTTCGAGAAAACAGGAGTCGATCCGATGAAGGTGAAGGGTGTTTCTGTCGGCTACGATCCTACGGTTCTGAGCAGTGGCAAGGTTGATGCCCTGACAGTATACAAATCCAATGAGCCTTATATTATGGAGCAAATGGGCTTCAAGGTTCGTCTCATTGATCCAGGCCAGTATGGTGCGGAAACCTCCTTCGGTGTCATTGCTGCGAACAGTGATTTTGCTCAAAAGCATCCGACAGCTGTGGAGGATTTCCTCCGTGCAATATCCAAGGCTCATGAATATGCCCTTGCTAATCCTGATGAAGCATTGAAGGTGCTTGAGAAGCGTTCGGAGTCTACATATGATCTGAAGGCAGAGACGAACCGCTGGGCAATTGAGAGCAAAATCATTGAGGAAGCACGCCACAACGGTCGCGGCATCGCATGGCAGACTAGTGATCAGTGGCAGCGTGAGATCAACATGCTGTTCGCTTCGAAGATCATTAAAGAGGCTGTTAATGTGAATGATGTCATGGACAACCTGTTTATTGATTCTATCTATGACGGCGAAGCGCTAATCTGGCCTGAAGCCAGCTAATAGGGAAATACTTATTCTAGAGGCAACGCGCAACTTGATTCTATAACAAGCACAATCTAACCTATACCATTGGAGTGAAGCGACTATGACTACTACTACTATCGATTACAATAACGTTGATTTTGGCGTATTTCTGCCGATTACGAACGGCGGCTGGATTCTCTCAGAGACATCACCTCGCCTGGATGGGAGCTATGCGCTGAACCGCAGTGCCGCAATGATTGCTGAGGAGACCGGACTTGATTTCATTATGTCGATGGCGAAATGGAAGGGCTACGGCGGCAGCACGAATCACTGGGGCGTATCGCTGGAGTCAATGACGATGATGGCTGGGCTTGCGGAGGCGACATCTCGGGTGAAAATCTACGCGACAGTGCATACGCTGCTATTCAACCCTGCGGTCGCTGCCAAAATGTTCTCAACACTCGATCAGATCAGTAATGGACGCGTTGGGATGAACGTGGTGTCGGGCTCCTTCGCGGGAGAGTTCGCACAGATGGGCATGTGGCCGGAGCATCTGGATCATGATCAACGCTATGATCTGGCAAAGGAATGGATACAGACGGTTAAGAAGCTGTGGAGCGAGGAATCGGTTACTCACAAGGGTGAATATTTCGAGCTGACGGACTGTGTATCGGAGCCTAAGCCGATTCAGCAGCCGCGTCCTGAGATTATATGTGCGGGCCAATCGGAGAAGGGAATGGGCTTCACGATTGATGAAGGAGACGCGTGCTTCATCGGTGGGCGTGATCTTGAAGAGCTGGCAGCTGTTAGCCGCCGCGCCAAAGAAATGGCAGCCCAGCGCAATAAAACGGTCAAAACGTATGCAATGTTCAGTATCATTCCAGCGGAGACTGATGAGCTGGCTGATGAGAGAATGAAGCTCTATCAAGAAGGCGCAGATATTGGTGCGATCAAAGGCATGCTGAGAAGCTACGGCCTTGAGCCAGATGGCCGTGAGAATTCAATGGTTGCACGGGCTAAAAGTGCTTTTATGTGCGAGACGATCTCTGGAAGCTTGGAGTCTATCGTTGCCCGCATTCGTCATATCATTGAGGTTACCGGCATTGATGGCATGATGCTTACTTTCCCTGATTATATTGAGGATCTGCGCTTCTTCGGAGAGAAAGTGCTTCCAGTACTTCGCAGTACCAAATAAATAGCGGAAGGGGCGTGATGAGAATGACTACTACACAATTGCCCACGCAGCAAACAGCGCTGCTAATCGTCGATGTACAGCGGGATTTCTGTGCTGCAGATGGGTTGATGGGGCAGATAGGAATGGATCTGTCTACCGTGGATGGAGCAGTCGATCGAATCGAGCAGTTGGCAGGCGCAGCGCGGGAGCAGGGTGTACCGGTTATTTTCATCCGCCTGCTTACAGCTCCAGAGACCGATTCGCGAGCGATGCTCGCTCTATATGCTAGACAGGGATTGGATGCGGATAGTGCAGCCGTATGCCGGCGGGAAACACAAGGGGCGGATTATTACCGGATTTATCCGGAGGCTGGTGATCTCGTGGTGGATAAGCAGCGTTACAGCGCTTTTATCGGGACGAATCTAGAGCTTGTTCTGCGAAGCAGAGGAATAACATCACTTATCGTGACCGGGGTAACGACGGAATGCTGTGTGGATTCAACGGTTCGAGACGGTTTTATGCTTGATTATGAAACGTTCGTCGTAGCGGATGCCTGTGCAGCTTATGAGCAGGAGATGCACGATGCTTCTCTAAATATGATGGCGATTAATTTCGCTTCGATTGTAACAACAGATGAGGTTATAGCTAGCTGGAGCGTATAACGGCGCCCCTTGTCTAGGTAGAGGGAGAGTGCAGAATGAGCGATACGGGGATTCAGGTTGAAGATATGGCGTTAGCCATCCGTCAAGCAGTAGATAGGGAGGAGCTGGTTGCTCTCATTCTAGAGCTCGGCAATATTCCCAGCCCTGCTGGCTATGAGAAGGCTTCGGGAGACTTTGTCTATGAATGGATGAAGCGCGAGGGCTTAGCGCCTAAGCGGGTAGGCATGGTAGAGGACCGATTCAATATTATCGGCCGTATGGGCGGGGATAAGCCCGGTCAGGGCAAAAATCTGCTCTTCACGAGCCATCTCGATACGGAGTCGCCGCAATATAACTGGCGTGACAGCTGGAAATATCGTCCCGGCTCCGTCGAAAGGCCGGAATGGCTGGAGGCGCGCCTGGAGGATGGCGTATTCTCCGGCAGGCCGGTGGAGAACGATCGCGGGCCGATGGCCTGTACGCTAATGGCAGCTAAAGTATTGAAGAAGCTTGGCCTGCCGCTTGCAGGAACGCTCTACGTGACAGCTTGTCCAGGTGAGATTGGACCTGAGCATGTCGAGGAATTCCAAGGCTCGGTCTATATGGGCAAGGAGATCGGCGCTCAATATATGATGACGCATGGCGGTGTAGCCCCAGACTATGCGATAGCGGCAGAAGGAACAGACTTTGGCATTTCGTGGGTCTCTTGCGGACATGCTAACTTCCGAATCGACTTGTATGGGGAGGATGTATTCACACCCTTGCTCGAGCATACGCCATTATTAAAGAATCATCCGAGTCCGCTCGTCATGGTCGCACCGTTAATTGAAGCGATTCAACGATGGGCAGCGGAATATGAAGTGGCGAACACCTATCATTCAATAGGAGGAACCTCCGTACCAAAGGTGCAGATTGCAGCTATTCGAGGTGGTGACCCTCACTTGATGGGCAGCGGCAGTGAGGTGTGTTCGATCTATCTCGAGGTGAACCTAACGCCGAAGCAGTCGATCGCTGATGTTCAGCGGCAGCTCGATGGCCTGCTGGCTGGTGAAGGGTTCGAAGGTCATATCGAGCCCATCGTATACCGCCAAGGGTTCGAGGCAGACGCTGAGCAGGTAGAAGGCTTGCACTCTGCGATTAGTAAGGCAAGTCTTGCTTCTGGCAAGGGAGAGACAGAAATCGGGCATTATATTTATTCCAGCATGTGGCGGGATCATAACGTCTTCAACATGTATCATATTCCGGCTGTAACCTATGGGCCGAGAAGGTTCCGCCCGACTGTAGACGATATGGTCGATGCCGTCGTCGTCTACGCTTTGGCCGCATGGCAAATATGCAATCAGACAGAATAGCCACATAGGCTTACGAAGTGGTTTTGCTCCGCAAAACCTGAAGGAGGGTTTCTACTATGGACTCACAACAATGGAGAGGCACAATGGGTAAATTCGCGACGGGCGTTACCGTCATCACGACGATTGATGAGGATGGGAACCCAGCTGGAATGACAGCGAACGCGTTCACTTCATTGTCTCTTGATCCGCCGATGGTACTGATCTGCGTCGATAATAAGAGCGATTCGCTCGCGAAGCTGCTCGCGTCGAACAAATACTGCGTGAATATATTGGCCGACGGACAGGAGAACGTATCTAGAGCCTTTGCTCGCAAAGGCGGGGCAGAGAAGTTCGAGGGTATCGCTTATTACCAAGGCGAGTCAGGATTGCCTGTTCTCGAGGGCTGTCTGACCAGCGTGGAATGCTTGGTGAAGGAAGTTGTGCAGGGCGGCGACCATGTCGTGCTGCTAGGTGAAGGCATTCATATTCATGAAGCAAGCGCTGCAGTAGAGCCTCTACTTTTCTATAGAGGAAAATACGAGAAATTGACTATAATAGGAGCATAACCAACGTGCAGATAACAGCGATTGTAGGAAATCCGAAGGCGTTCTCGAAGACACACACGATTGCGTCTGAGGTTACGAAGCAGTTGGCCAAGCTTGCTCAAGAAGAAGGACAGCAGGAGGTTCAGCAGCTCGTTCTGGATTTGGCTGATTACGCAGGAGCATTGACTGGGTGGGGACATCCCGATGCTCAGAAGCTGCTTGATCTGGTAAACGGTTCTGATATGATTGTCATTGCTAGTCCGACTTATAAAGCGACTTATACAGGCCTTCTCAAGCTATTCATCGATATGCTGCCGCCTAACGCTTGGGCAGGCAAATTCGCTATACCCGTCATGGTAGGCGGCTCACCGCATCACAGCATGGCGGTGGAGACCTTCATGAGACCGCTGCTTATTGAAGTAGGTGCAGTATGCCCTGCCAAAGGCTTGTATGTTATGGATTCACAGATGGACACAATGCCGGAGCTCGTATCCGGTTGGATAGAAGAGTCGCGGTTCGGATTGTCCCGGATGCTCTAGTCGTCGTGAGGCGAGCTCCCGTACGCGACCTTAGGAAGCCATAGGCATACGGGATGCCGTGTATACGAATGGAGGGGTGCAATTGCTACAAGAAACCGGAACAGAAGAAGTGAAGGCATCCGTGCAGGATCGGATACTGAATGCGGCCGAGGAGCTGTTCGCCAAGAGCAGCTTCGCAGGCACGCGAATCAGTGAGATCGCTCTGAAGGCGGAGGTCAATCAGGCGCTGATTCATTATTATTTTGACTCGAAGGAAAAGCTCTATCAGGAAGTGCTGGCCCGTCTGTTCCAGCAATGGGAAGTTTATGTGGAGGCCTTCTCATGGGAGAAGAAGGACCCTGCGCTCATGATTCGGGATTATATCAAAACCCACTTCGAGATTAAGTGCAGAATGCCGAATTTGTACAAAATTTTTCATTGGGAAGCGCTTGAGGGCGGGGATCTATTCAACAAATACGCCTCCTCCACATGGGTACAAGACTTTCTAGACAAAGCAGACATGTTCAAGCAATGGAAGCAGGAGGGCGTAATCAGCTCTCAAGTGAATGAGAAAGTCGTTCTATTCTCCTTATGGGGAATGATGAACCAATTCTATTATCGCAGCTATGACAATATGCAAGAAATTGTGGGATCGGAAGGAAGTCTGCCCGAGCTTCAGGAGGAAATTGCGCAGCAGATGGTAAGTCTTGCTCTACATGGCATAATAGCCAACGATGTCTCCACGTTGAATCGCGCAACAGCGGCAGCGGGAACGCAGAGGAAGCTCACCGTTCTTCTTCCTGAATCAGACGCAGGGCATGAGGAGCAGGCTATACTACTCGATGCGTTAGGCATGCTGCCTGATATTAATCTGCATATCGTCCATGATGAAAGGCAGGCGATCACTGCCAAAGGGCAGGAAGGAATGCTTATTGTATTCGCTTCCACGAAATTTGGAGAGCTGCCGGATGCGTTGTATCGCTTGCTCGGCAGGCTTGAGCAGAGTCCTTCCCTAATCGCTGATCGTTTCGTTGGCATATGGACGATGGGCAATCCTTCAGCTGCAGAGGCTTTGCAGCGGACACTTGAAGATGCATTCAACCGTTTGGGCGCGTTCGCCATAGCTAGAGTACCTGGCGGCACGCCTCGCGATTACATTAAACGTTGTGCCAAACTGACCGGAATGTGAGTGAAGCGGCAGCGCAGCAGACAGGTGATGGTACGATGACAACAGATTCGAATTCGAACAGCCTATCGAAATCCCATTTGAATTGGATGATGGCTGCGCTTTTAGTATGCATTTTTTTGACCCAGCTTGATCAGACAATTGTATCTACCGCATTGCCGACCATCGTTGCTAGACTGGATGGATTCGAGCAGATGTCTTGGGTATTCACCGTCTACATGCTGGCCTCTACCGTCATCATGCCGATCGGCGGCAAATTATCCGATATTTATGGACGTAAAACCTTCTTCATGCTCGGCCTTGCTATATTCATGCTTGGCTCGGCGTTATGCGGCATGGCAGGGAGCATGCTCCAGCTGGTGCTGTTCCGTGGTATACAAGGCATCGGTGCAGGCTTCCTGCTGCCGGTTACGTTCACGCTTGTGTTCTCGATTATGCCCAAGGAGAGGGCGGGAATCTATCAGACGCTGTATATGAGCGTGTTCGCACTCTCATCTGTCGTAGGACCAGCTCTTGGGGCAATCATTACCGAGCATCTGAACTGGCGGTTTAATTTCTATATCAATCTGCCATTCGGGGTCGTTATATTCTTCATCATGAACAAGCTGCTGTCAGCGACCAAATCGGATCGCAAGGAACGCCCTTCCGTTGATGTGACGGGAGCATTGCTGCTATCCATCTCAACCTTATCGATTCTGCTCGGACTTAAGATGGGCGGAGTGGACTACGCATGGTCTTCATGGCGCATTATCGGGCTGCTAGCATTGGGTCTTGCTTCTGCTGTCGTCTTCTTATTCGTGCAGACGAGAGTTAAGGAGCCTATTCTACCCTTTGAGCTGTTCCGCAGCAGGGTTATCTCGGGGACGCTGATGGCAACGTTCATACAAGGAATTATGATGTACGGGGCGCTCGTGTACATTCCACTGTTCGTACAAGGCAGTCTGGGCGGCGATGTTGGCGATTCAGGAGGCGCCCTTACTCCATTAATGTTCTGTGTCATGCTGGGGGCTTCGTTCAGTAATGTGCTGATCAAAAGATGGAGCTGGCGCTTCAGCATTGCCTTATCGATGCTGTTCACCGGAACCGGATTGTTAATGGTCGTCTACCTGCCGGGCGATGTCCATACGGGACTCATGACTTTCATCATGGCGTTGATCGGAATTGGTATAGGCATTCTGATGATGGTCGGCCAGATGGCTGTAAGCATGAGCGCAGAGGAACGAATGAAAGGGGTAGCAACCTCGACTGTAGGCTTCTCCCGTTCAATCGGGGGCGTATTCGGGACCGCTGTACTGGCATCGATTATTAATGGGCGTCTTAGCAGCTTGCTGCAAGCCCAAGCGGATACCTTGCAGCTGTCCTCGGATGGCATTGAGCAGCTCGCTGATCCACAGGCTGTATTGCAGGCGGATTCTGGACTGCCCGCGGAGACGGTGGCCATTCTTCGAGAGGCGCTGGGTGAAGCAGTGCAATTCGGCTTCTGGTTTCTCGTTGCCGCTTCAGCCGTTGGTATGGCAGCTGCCATATGGACGGGCTCTGAGCGCTATAATCCAGCCATATCCTCCGATAAGAAACGGGAAGCGGCAGCGCCCACTATGCTCTAAACCCAATGAGGTCTCACCGTTCAATCTGGTGAGGCCTTATTTAATGTCCTATCCCCAAACAACTCAACAAGCCGATCCGCTATTCATCCGGATCGGCTTAAAGGCTCAGCTCCTATATGTTAATAATTCAATACACTGCCATGATAACGCTCGCGTCCAGCGCTTATGAGTGTGGTCAGCGGCTCCAAGTCGCTGTAACCAGAATGAGCTGTGACGATTTCACCAGGAGCAACAACGTAGATCTCGTCTCGGCCCAGCTCACCGATAATCGCACCATCTTGAATGACAGCTCCTTCACCGATAATGGCCTTATGAATGGTCACATTACGCCCGATTCTAGCATTCGGCATAATGATGCTCTCAACGATGTCACTGCCAATGCCGACGGTTGCTCCTGAGCAGAGGACAGATCTTGTCATTTCACCCGCCACGGTGCATTCTGGATGTACAATGGAATCTGTGATAATGGAGTCAACGGGATTGTAATTTGCAGGGATAGGAGTGGAAGTCGTCCGTATATGGGTATGTAACGGCCAATGGCTGACATCAAGATCGAATTCTCCATCGATCAGCTCCATATGAGCCTCCCATAAGCTCTCGATCGTGCCAACGTCTTTCCAGTACCCCTCATACGAATAAGCGACGAGATTAGCCTCGGCAGCCAGCATGGCGGGGATGATATTCTGCCCGAAATCATGGCTGGAATGCTCATCGGCTGCATCCTCAATTAGCAGCTGCTTAAGAGTTTCCCAGCGGAATAAGTAGATGCCCATCGAAGCAAGATTGCTTTGTGGTTTAGCGGGCTTCTCTTGGAATTCGATAACCCGATTCTGCTTGTCTGTATGCATAATACCGAATCGACTCGCTTCGCGCCACGGGACGGTTTTGACCGCGATCGTCGCAGCAGCGTTATTCTTCTTATGGAATTCTAGCATAGGCCGATAATCCATCTGGTAGATATGGTCACCTGACAGCACGAGCACATGCTCCGGATTATGCTGATCAATATAATCGATATTGCGATATATAGCATCTGCTGTGCCTGCATAACCATTGCTGGATATGCGTGAGGCTGGCAGAAGTGCAATTTCACCTGAATGCCTCGTCATGGAAGATTGCAGCCATGCCTCGCCATCTGCAATGTGGTCATGGACCGAATCACAGCAATATTGAGTCAGTACACCAACATTTCGAATATTGGAATTCATGCAGTTGCTGAGTGGAAAATCAATCATCCGCAAACGGTCACCAAATGGAACAACAGGCTTGGCAAAGTGACTTGTCAGAGGTGCCAGTCTGCTTCCTTGTCCACCTGCTAGCAGCATAGCGATGCAATCATTGTTACTCATCAATTTAATTCCTCCAGTCGTCCATGACGGTTAGTGTGTTGTACAGTAATCTTAAACATCCAGCAATGCTTTGAAACGAGTGCTTCAAAATCATTTTTAAAGGTTAATCATGCTTAAATCATGCGCAATTACAGGATGGAAGCGGGTGTGAAGATAGATGAGACAGATGATGGATGCCAAAGCTCTTAGTGAGCAGGAGATTTTCTGGTTCCACGAAGGAACATGGCTGCATAGCTATCGTAAAATGGGTGCCCATCCTACCGTTGTGAATGGTCAATCGGGTGTTCGGTTCAATGTATGGGCCCCCCATGCCAAGGCAGTTGGGTTAGCCTGTGATCGCAATGGCTGGAACGGGGAGGCTCACCAACTAGAGCGTGTAGAGCTGTCTGATATTTGGACGGGCTTCGTGCCTGGTCTAGCTGACGGCGATTTATATAAATATGAGATTGTAACGGAAGCGGGCGAGAGGCTGCTTAAGGCTGACCCATACGCATTCTATACGGAGGTGAGACCAAGTACAGCATCCAAAGTATGGTCTCTTGGAGGCTATGAATGGGGAGATCGCTCATGGATCAAGAAGCGGCGTCCGCCTTATCGCCAGCCGATGAATATTTACGAGGTGCATGCGGGCACTTGGAAAAAGCATCAAGATGGCTCGTTGTATACCTATACCGAATTAGCGGATGAGCTTATCGATTATGTGGTAGAGATGGGTTATACCCATCTGGAGCTTATGCCGATGACGGAGCATCCTTATGATCGTTCCTGGGGCTATCAGCCGACCGGTTTTTTTGCCCCCACAAGTCGGTATGGGGAGCCGCAGCAGCTAATGGCGTTCATCGATCGTTGTCATCAGCGGGGAATAGGCGTTATTCTCGATTGGGTGCCGGGGCACTTTGCCAAAGACGCGCATGGCTTGAGGCAATTCGACGGCTCGGCTCTATTCGAGCATGAGGACCCCTTATTGGCGGAGAAGCCCGTGTGGGGAACTCTTGCTTTTGACTACAGCAAACCCGAGGTGCGCAGCTTCCTGATCTCGAACGCTTTGTATTGGATGGAGCTGTTCCATATTGATGGCTTCCGTGTGGATGCAGTAACGAGTATGCTGCAGCGTAATTTCGATAAGCCAGATGACCAGTGGAGACCGAATGCATATGGGGGCACCGAGAATCTAGAGGGCATTGATTTCTTGCAGCAGCTTCATGAGGCAGTGTTCCGTTATTACCCGCATGCCCTGATGATGGCGGAGGAATCACATGCTTATCCGGGTGTGACCTTGCCTGTCGAGCAAGATGGATTAGGATTCAACTATAAGTGGAACATGGGCTGGATGAACGATACGCTGCGCTACATATCCTTGTCGTTCGAAGAACGCAAGGGCCGGCAGGACCTGCTGACTTTTCCAATCTGGTATGCAGGGCAAGAGACGCATGTTCTGCCTTTGTCGCATGATGAGGTCGTCCATGGCAAAAGATCGCTATTGAACAAAATACCCGGCTCCTACGAGCAGAAATTCGCAGGCCTCAGGCTTTTATACGGCTATATGATGACGCATCCCGGCAAGAAGCTGCTGTTCATGGGTGGTGAGTTCGGGCAGTTCGATGAATGGAAGGATGAAGCTGAGCTGGACTTCATGCTCCTTGGCTATGAGATGCATAGACAGATGCAGCAATATACGAAAGAGTTGAACAGGCTGTACCTTGAGGAGAAATCGCTCTGGCAGCTCGATCATGAGCCAGGTGGATTCCAATGGATTGATCATCAGGATGCCAATCAGAGCGTTATCGTCTATCGAAGGGTGGGGAGTGCAAGCGGAGAATCTGTGCTTGTGCTGTGTAATTTCAATGAGCAGGCTCATCCTGCCTACCGGGTGGGTGTTCCCTCAGAAGGGAAATATCGTATTCTTCTGAGCAGCGATGATCCTGCCTATGGCGGCTTCGGATTTGAGAGCAGCCAGCTGAGGCAAGGAACGGTACATCCATCTGATCGCAAGCTGTGGCATGGCAAGCGACACAGCGTTGAGCTGCCCCTGCCGCCGCTATCCATCGTCATTCTGAAGCGGGATAAGGAGACGAGGACGAAGCTGCATAAAAGTAAGGTTAGTCGGAGAATTGAAGCAGGAGAGGCGGAATGAGTAATGAAGGTCGTATTTACTGCAGCGGAATGTGTTCCTTTTATCAAAACCGGAGGGCTCGCCGATGTCATTGGCTCCTTGCCCGCTGAGCTTCAGCGTAGCGGAACCGAGGTGCGTGTTATCCTGCCGTTGTATGAGTCGATTCCACAGCGATATAAGGAGAAGATGAAACAGACTGGCATCGTGAATGTGCCTGTCGGCTGGCGCAATGCTTATTGCGGAATACTGGAGCTGAAGCTGGACGGCATTATTTATTATTTTTTGGATAATGAACAGTATTTCAAGCGCGGCTCTGCCGTTTATGGTCATTATGATGATGGAGAGCGGTTCGCCTTCCTGTGCAGGGCGGTGTTGGAGGCTTTGCCGGCGGTTGGCTTCATGCCCGATCTGATTCATTGTCATGATTGGCATACGGGGATGATTCCTGCACTGCTGCGCCATCATTACTGGATGCGGCCGGAATATGCCCGGATGAAGACCGTCTTCACGATTCATAACCTGCAATATCAGGGTAATTATTCGCATGAAATATTAGGTGATCTGCTGGGCCTTCCGAATGAATGCTATACTCCAGATGGTGTGGAATTTCATGGTGCGGTCAGCTTCATGAAGGCAGGCATTCAACTCTCTGATCAAGTGACGACTGTGAGCCCTTCCTATGCGCGCGAAATAGGTACGGAGGGGTACGGCTGTGGAATGGAGGCGGCTCTTAGGCATAAGGGGGAGCGACTGCTTGGAATTGTGAATGGGATCGATGCCCGTTCGTATTCTCCAGCTTATGATAAGAATCTGAAGGTCAATTACCGTACAAGTCTAGATAAGAAGACAGATAATAAAATAGCTCTGCAGCAAGAGCTTGGATTAGCGGTTGATGGCACAGTTCCGCTTATCTGCTTAGTTGGCAGACTGGTCGAGCAGAAGGGGCTTCCGCTCGTGTTGGAAATCATTGACGAGCTGCTGCGGACGGAGAAGGTCCAAGTGGTGCTGCTTGGAACTGGTGACTCGTGGCTGGAGCATGCCTTTCGGGAAGCGGAGCATCGGAATAGAGGCAGGCTCGTCTCCTATATTGGCTTCGACGATGGACTGGCACGCCGAATATATGCGGGATCAGATCTATTCCTGATGCCCTCCTTGTTCGAACCGTGCGGGATTAGCCAGCTGCTGGCGCTGAGATATGGCAGCCTTCCGATTGTACGCGAAGTGGGCGGCTTGAAGGACACGGTTCAGAGCTACAACGAGTATACGGGAGAAGGGAATGGCTTCTCCTTCAGCGCATACAACAGCGGAGATATGCTCTATACCATTAGGCGTGCCCTGCGCATCTGGTCGAATCCCGAGCACCGGTTGAAGCTGACGACTACAGCGCTGCAAGGCGATTACAGCTGGGGGCAGTCGGCTGCTCAGTATCGGGCCTTGTATGAGCAGCTTAGGACGAACTAGCAAAGGGGTATTCCAGAGGTCATTCGACCTTAGGGATACCCCTTTCTCATTAGCTGAACGATAGCTTCATTCCTCTTAGATCTCACGCATCAATAGGCGATAACCCCGCGGCTCAAGCTCGACCGTAAGCTGCTCCTCATGAGTGGCAACCTCCTCGCCGCTGAGCACATCCCGCCATCCATCTGCGTGCATCGGATGCGCAAGCGACGCTGATTCTCCAGTTGAATTCATCCATATCGTAAAATGCTGCTTGCCATCAAGCCGCTCGTAGACGAGCTGGCCTTGGTCTGCGCTTGCGAGCAAGAAGCGCAGACGTCCTGTTCGAAGAGCGGAGTGTTCTTTCCGTAGAGCAATCATAAGCTTATAAAAGTCGAATAATTCCTTGTCCTGCTTGTCTTCATCCCACTCCATGCATTTGCGGCAATCCGGGTCGTCGCCGCCATCCATTCCGATCTCATCTCCATAATAGATACAGGGTACTCCCATGGAGGTCATCATGAAGACGACAGCCAGCTTCAGTCGCAGCTTATCACCGCCAAGTCGTGTCATGGCACGTGGAATATCATGGCTGGACAGCAGATTGAATAAGGCTTCATTCGTCTGCTGAGGGTATCGAATCAGCAGCTTGCTAATATCCTCGGCGAAGCTGGATGCAGGCCTGTCCTCAGCTGAGAAGAAGTCTAATACACTGTTGGTGAACGGATAATTCATGGAGGAATCGAATTGATCGCCTTGCAGCCAGCGAAGAGCGTCGCTCCATACCTCTCCAATGATGAACACATCACTCTTAGCAGCTTTTACAGCCTGACGGAAATCCCGCCAGAAGTGATGGTCAATTTCATTCGCGACATCAAGCCGCCAGCCGTCGATATCAACCTCCTTAATCCAATAGACAGCAACATCCAGCAGGTACTGCTTCACCTCGGGATTCGCTGTATTCAGCTTAGGCATATTGCCGAAGAAGCCGAAGGTATCATAATTGGCTCTGCCATCCTTCACCTCTACGGGGAAGCTGCTTAGGTGGAACCAGTCTTTATATTTCGAATTCTCGCCATGCTTCAGCACATCCTGAAAAGGAGGGAATTGCTCACTCGCATGATTGAACACCGCGTCCAGCACGACGCGAATGTCTCTGTCGTGGCAGGCTTTGACGAGCTTGCGCAGCAGCTGGATATCACCGAAGCTGGGGTCAATCTGCCGGTAATCGACCGTATCATATTTGTGATTCGATGGAGAAGTGAAGATCGGGGTCAAATAGATCGCATTAATGCCAAGCTCGCTCAAATGCTCCAAATGATCTAGAATGCCCTGCAAATCACCGCCATAATGAGATTCTCCATTCGGTGGTTCGCCCCAAGGCGTCAGTTCATCAGGATCATTACCCGAGTCGCCATTCGCGAATCGATCCGGCATGATCTGATAAAAGACAGCTCGCTTAGCCCATTCTGGGGCGTCAAACAAATCGATTTCATGAATATAGGGAACCTCGTAATAACCGCCAGGGGGTGTGGGCTGCTCATCGGAGAAGCCCGTTTCGATTTTCCACAGCGTCTTATCCCCACTGCGCAATCGGAACCCATAAGAGAAGCGACTGTATTCTGGACGAATGACAGCCTCCCAGTAATCGAATAAGGAGTCTGCCGCGATTTTCTCCATGGCGACTTCCTGCACATGATGCTCCCAATCGTACTTATCTCCAGCAACTGCGACTGCTTCGTCAACATCGTCGCGCTTCGTGCGCAGGCGGAGGTGGAAGGTGTCCCGGTCATAAGCATAGGCCCATTTGTGGCTTGGAGAATGATGAATAGCTTCTATGTTCATTGGAATTCCGCCTCTCTATCTTTATCATTAGCCGCGCAGTAAAGACTCTGCTCCATCAATATAGACGGTTGTACCGGTAATATGGTCTGAGTCATCGGAGCCGAGGAACAAGGCCAGCTTGGCGACTTGCGACGGACGTCCAGGTCCTTTTTCCAAAGGCTGATCGCCCTCCGGATACTCTACGGGAATCGTCACCTCATCAAGCTCCGGCGTTCTCTCTGTGCTCTCGTCAATGTTCGTCTTAATCGCTCCCGGGCAGATTGCATTCACACGAATGCCGTAATCGGCTAACTCTAGTGCTGCCATCTGTGTAAAAGCGGTCTGCGCAGCTTTCGTGCTGCTGTAGGCGCTGAACCCAATGTTGGAGAACACCCGATTGCCATTAATCGAGCTCGTAATAATGATGCTTCCGCCGTTCTCCTTCAATAGCGGGATGGCATGCTTAACCGTTAAGAACGTTCCGTTCAGGTTGACCTGAACCGTCGTGTTCCAATCCTTCAGCTCCATAAGCTCAATGGGAGACAGTACACCGTTAATGCCTGCGTTGGCAAAAACAATATCGAGCCGGCCGAGCCGTGCGCTTATCTGCTCATAGGCCCCGCGAATCTGCTTCTCGTTCGATATATCAGCTTCAATAGCAATGCAGGTCGCTCCATACGATTGAACTTGCTTTTGGACATCGACTAAAGCTTCTTCTTTCCTATCGAGCAGAGCCAGATCAGCGCCTTCCTTGGCAAAATGAAGAGCTGCTGCCCGTCCGATACCCGATCCGGCCCCCGTTATGAATGCTATTTTGCCAGCAAGCCGGCCTGTACGCTTATTGTCATTACCCATCATAAGATCCTCCTTTTGTATGTTGCTTTATCATCTTTATTTAATGTTTCACCCGAAAAGCTGAAGGATAAACAAATGAACGTTTTTTTTGATAAATTTATCAGTAGTGGAATATATCTTTCGTCGTAGTATGCAAAGCGGTGATGTTTCATAGGTTTTTGTAGATGACAGAGCTGCCTGCCTACGTCTCATTAACGCCAAAATATTCCTTCGTTAAGGTACTAATGGCTCTATTTCTTGGCAGATAGGAGTAAGGATTGACTCTGACAATAAAGTGAGCTGTCTCTAGAACGACAAGCAATACAATTACAGCCTTGTGAGTGGTAAAGATAAACAAGGATTGAATCAAGAAAATATTTTTGAAACGTTTCCAATAAAACTATTGAAACGTTTCCATTTTGGTGTTACTATAGCAATTGTATTCAAGCTTTAGATGGAGGTTCATATGTCGAGCATAAAAGATGTTGCGGTATTAGCAGGCGTAGGCGTGGGAACCGTATCCCGGGTTATCAATAACGTCGGCGCGGTTAAGCCTGAAACACGTAATAAAGTGCAGGCTGCAATTAAAGAGTTGAATTACGTGCCTAATGAAGTAGCAAGAAATTTTAAAATGCAGAAGTCCAAGATGGTTGCTCTTATGCTTCCAAGTATTTGGCATCCCTTTTTCTCTGAATTAGCCTATTACATTGAAGATGAGCTGGACCGTGAGGGCTATAAGCTAATGCTGTGCAACAGCGGGGGCAAGCCGGAGAAGGAGCTTTATTATCTGGATATGCTTCAGCAGAATAAGGTTGCCGGTATACTCGGCATTACTTACAATGACATCGATAATAATGTAACTTCAGAGATTCCGATTATTAGTATTGACCGCCATTTCAATAAATCGATTACTTGTGTAACCTCGGATAATTTCGAAGGAGGCCGTCTGGCTCTACAGGAGCTAGTGAAGGCGGGCGCGAAAAAACCAGCATTCATCGGAAGCCTCACGTTAGTGTCCAGTGAAACGATGAATCGAAGAAAGGGCTTCGTCCACGAGGCCATGGCTCTAGGCATTGAGCATGTCGTCTATGAAATGCCTGATCCGGTAGAGGATGATGACCTGTTTTATAATAACTTCTTCTCCTTGCATAAGGATGTAGATGGCATTTTTGCTATTACAGATATGTTTGCTGCTAAATATATAGACAGAGCGAGCAGCCTTGGTATTCGCGTTCCGGAGGATGTGAAGGTCGTCGGATATGACGGAATTCAGGATCACCCTTATTTTCACCCTGTTCTATCCACCATTAGACAACCGGTAGAGGAGATGGCCAGAACAGCCGTGAAGCTCTTGTTTAGACGAATAGACGGCGAAACGCTAGAGAGAGAGACGTACCAGCTGCCAGTCACTTTTAGACAAGGAGAAACGACATAATTTTTTTTTAGTCCAAATTGGAAACGTTTCAATTATCGCCAGAGTGATGGAGGGAGAGCTTTATGAACGCTACAACAACAAGAGAAATAGTAGAGAAGGAACCGAGAATGAAGTCGAAAAGCCATGCATGGGCGCGGATAAAACGCAACTATGAGCTCTATTTGTTCCTGCTGCCAATCATCGTAGTGTATTTGGTTTTTAGATATTACCCCATGTACGGGGTTCAGATTGCATTCAAGGATTTCTCAGCCAGTCAAGGAATCTGGGGCAGTGAATGGGTGGGCTTCAAGCACTTTATTCAGTTTTTCAACGC
Organism: Paenibacillus xinjiangensis; assembly: GCF_059686975.1. NCBI lineage: Bacteria > Bacillati > Bacillota > Bacilli > Caryophanales > Paenibacillaceae > Paenibacillus > Paenibacillus xinjiangensis. The sequence goes on from NZ_JCAALS010000030.1 coordinate 73,252, forward strand.
TTATAATTTCTGGCCTATTATTGAAAATACGATAACGTTAAGTCTCATGTCGCTCCTATTCGGTTTTCCTATTCCGATTATCGTAGCGCTGATGTTGAATCAGGTGCTTGCGAAGCGGTTCAAGAAAGTTGTTCAGACTGTTATTTATGCGCCTCACTTTATTTCAACGGTCGTACTGGTGGGGATGCTGCATGTGTTCTTGTCGCCCAATAGCGGGATTGTGAATCACCTCATTACCTTCTTCGGCGGCGATCCTATTCTATTCATGGCGGACGATGGATGGTTCAGGCCATTATATGTGCTATCGGGCATCTGGCAGGAGACAGGGTTCTCGACGATTATCTACCTCGCTGCATTAGCAGGGGTAAGTCCTGAGCTTCATGAAGCCGCTATCATGGATGGGGCAAGCAAGCTTAAAAGGATACGTCACGTTGATATTCCGGGGATTTTACCGACCATTATTATTCTTCTTGTACTCGCAGTGGGCAACATTATGAGTGTTGGTTTTGAGAAAGCATTCCTGATGCAAAGTGACCTAAACTACCAAACCTCGAATATCTTGCCGACTTACGTATATGAACAAGGGATTATGAAAGCGCAATACAGCTTCTCTGCTGCGATTGGTTTATTCAATTCCGTCATCAATATTCTATTGCTATTTATCGTTAACCGGACTGCTAAGAAACTAACAGAAACCAGCTTGTGGTAATGGAGGTAAATAACATGGAATTATGGGCCAAACGCAAAAGCAAAGTTGATGTGCTATTCGACTTTATCAATTATTCGCTGCTGACAGTAGGTATGCTGCTTATACTGTACCCTTTGTATTTTGTACTAATTGCTTCTGTAAGCGACCCGAATCAAATCTACTCCGGCGATGTATGGCTTTATCCCCAAGGCTTCACGCTGGACGGTTATAAGAGAATCTTTAACGATTCGGCAATATGGATCGGTTATGGGAATTCCTTGCTATATGCATCAGTAGGAACTGCATTCAGTGTCATATTGATTCTACTGTCTGCTTACCCGCTGTCCCGCAAAGATTTTGTCGGCAGAAGCTATTTCATGTGGTTCTTCATGCTGACGATGTTTTTCGGAGGAGGCTTGATTCCAACCTACTTGCTGATCAAGGACTTAGGCATGCTTAATTCGATATGGGCAATGGTTGTTCCTGGTGCAGCCGGTGTGTTCAACATTATCATCGTTCGCACCTTTTTTGAGAGCAGTATTCCTGATGAGATGCGGGAGGCTGCCTTCATAGATGGAAGCTCCAATACGAAGTTCTTCCTTAGTATGGTCCTCCCTTTATCCAAGCCGATCATTGCCGTTATGGTGCTGTATCACGTGGTAGGCTTCTGGAACGGATTCTTCGATGCTCTCATTTACCTGAGTGATCAAGCGAAATATCCACTCCAGCTGGTGCTGCGCAACATTCTTGTGCAGAACCAGGTGAACTCCAGCATGATGGTAGACATCGCTTCCTATTCAGCGAAACTGCGAGCGACTGAGCTCATTAAGTATGGGGTCATTATTGTCGCGAGCTTGCCGTTATTGATGCTGTATCCTTTCCTGCAAAAGTATTTCGTTAAGGGCGCTATGATCGGCTCCATTAAAGGTTAGAAGGCTACAATTCCTATGTGGTAATTCCCTGGGCAAGGCCTCTCAGGTGAGTTATATAGATGAAAACCTGTAGTGCTAAATAAAGAGGAGGGTTTCAACAATGAAAAAGGGATTATCAATAGCTCTGAGCTTGACCTTGGCAGGTACGATTGTGTTGGCTGGTTGTTCTTCGAATAATAACGGTAACTCCGGGGCGAATGCTGGCCCTGTAGTGGAAGTGAACAAGGAAGGTCTTCCTATCGTCAATGAGAAGGTCACCCTATCTATCGTCGCTCCTAAGTCGCCGCTTGCTCCGGATTTTGGAGATATGGAGCTGTTCAAGCGGCTTGAGGAATCCACTAACGTTCATATTGATTGGGAGAACATCCCGGATACTGATTTTGCTGAGAAAAAGAGCTTGCTTCTGGCAAGCGGCGACTTGCCTGATGCTTTTTATGGAGCCGGTTTCACTGATTATGAGCTTATCAATTATGGGAAAGACGGTACGATCATTCCCCTCGAGCAGCTGATTGAAGATTACGCACCTAATCTTAGCAAGCTGCTGGAGCAACGGCCTGATATTAAAGCGTCCATTACAGCTCCAGACGGGCATATCTATGGTCTGCCTACTTGGGAAGAGAATGAACTCGGAACGAATGCATTCTTCCATGTCATCAATAAAAGCTGGCTAGATAAGCTTGGTTTGACCGTACCGCAAACGTTGGATGAATATACGAATGCACTCGTTGCCTTCAAAACGCAAGATCCTAACGGAAACGGCAAAGCCGACGAAATTCCGCTGAGCTTTATGCATATGGGCTGGACCATGGATATTGGAGGATTATTCGGGGCGTTCGGTTTGCCCGATAACCTGGAGCACCGCGTGGTGAGAGATGGCAAAGTTATCTACACTGCTATTCAGCCAGAGTACAAAGAAGCATTGAAGTATTTCAATGAGAAGTGGTATAAGCAAGGATTGATCGATCCGGAATCCTTCACGCAGGAGCCTCCGCAATATTTGGCTAAAGGGAAGACACCAGATGAAACACTTGGCTCCTTCATCTGGTGGGAGAAAGAGGAAGTGGTTGGAACTGACAGGGCAGATGATTATGCACTCGTTGCGCCGCTTACCGGACCGACTGGCAAGAAGACCATCGGCAGAAGCAATGGCGGAGGCCCAGGAAGAGGCGCGTTCGTGATTACGAAGGAAGACAGCAATCCCGAAATCACAATGCGCTGGGTGGATGAGCAATATGAGCCGTATATGGCAGCGCAAGTGCATTGGGGACCAATCGATGTCATTTACAAGAAGGATGAGTCTGGCAAATTGGTCAACCTGCCGCTTCCTGAAGGCAAATCAGCGGGCGAATATCGTCAGCAAGTAGCGCCAGGCTCCGGAGCTCCAGGTATCATCACAAAAGAAGATTTCCAGACAGTCGTCGATATGGAGCCGCGTGCGCAGCAGCGCAAGCAGGATCTGGAGAAGTATTATGATCCGGATATGGAAGCAGAAAACTATCCTAGCATTTTCTTCACACCGGAGGAACTGGATACGATCAATCGCATTGAGCCCGATCTGACTAAATTCGTTAATACGCAAAGAGCTAAATTCCTAGTGGATGGCAACATCGATAAAGACTGGGACAAATATATGAAGCAAGTGAAGGATATGGGCTTAGATGAATTGATGGAGCTGTATCAAACCGGTCTCGACCGCTACAACGAAGCACAGAAGTAGATATAGAGAAATTGCCATGGATAGGCAGAGATGAAAGGTGCTGAATGTACGATGAATAATAGTATATCTGAAGAGAAATTCCGACCTCAGTTTCATTTTACACCGGAAGCGAACTGGATGAATGATCCGAATGGGATGGTCTATTACGAGGGCGAATATCATTTGTTCTATCAATATCATCCGGGAGGTACAACGTGGGGGCCGATGCATTGGGGCCATGCGATCAGCAGGGATTTGATTCATTGGGAGCATCTGCCGATTGCTCTGGCGCCGGATGAGATAGGGTTTATTTTCTCCGGAAGCGCGGTTGTCGATTGGAATGATAGCACTGGCCTGTTCGCAGGAGGCTCCGGTCTGGTCACGATATTTACACATCATAACACGGACCCAGTAACCGAAGAGGTTAAGCAGCAGCAAAGTATTGCCTACAGCTTGGATAAGGGAAGAACCTGGATCAAATATGCAGGCAATCCTGTATTGGATGAAGCGGCGATTATCGATTTCCGTGATCCGAAGGTCATCTGGCACAAGGAGACAAAGCGGTGGGTGATGGTGCTTGCTGCTGGTGATCATGCAAGATTCTATAACTCTACCAACTTAATAGACTGGTCCTTTACCGGTGAATTCGGGCTATTGGAAGGTTCGCATGATGGGGTATGGGAATGCCCGGACCTGTTCGAGCTTCCTGTCCAAGGAGAGCCGAATAAGAAGCGTTGGGTTCTCATCATAAGCATTGGCGATCATCCAGACTATCTGGAAGGATCTCGTACGCAATATTTTATCGGTGACTTTGACGGGCATTCTTTCACGAATGACAATTCCGCAGAAACGGTGCTTTGGGTTGACCATGGCAGGGATAATTATGCGGGAGTGACATGGTCGGATATTCCGGAGGAAGATGGCAGACGAATTTTCCTCGGCTGGATGAGCAACTGGAAGTATGCTAACTTTACTCCGACTGAGTCTTGGAGAAGCGCGATGACTATTCCTCGGGTGTTGTCACTTAAGGAAGGTGCAGACGGTGTAAGACTTGTTCAGCGTCCTGTCGTTGAGCTCGAGAGCCTTCGACAAGAGAAGCTTCATTGGGGCAACAAGCCATTGAGTCCTGCACAGCCTTTTGTTGTAGAGGCTAGAGGTGAGCAGTTGGAGATTCGTGTGAAGCTTGAGCCCGGCAGTGCCAAGCGGCTTGGCTTGAAACTGACAGGACTGAATGGTGAACATACGATTATTGGCTATGATGCACGAACGGAATCCTTGTATGTGGATCGCTTGTCATCAGGGAATAGCGCCTTTCATTCTGGATTCGCCTGTCGACATGAAGCTGCTCTACCATTAGGTAATGAGCCATTATCCCTTCATTTATTCCTTGATCGTTCTTCCGTAGAAGTGTTCGCTAATGATGGCGAAGTGACTATTACGGACCAGATTTTCCCGGAATCCAGAATAGCGGAGCTTGAGCTATTCGCCGAGGATGGCGAAACACAGGTGGTTTCTCTGGAGCTGTACGCCTTAGGCTCCATTTATACCAGCCAACAGACATTAGTCACGAAGGATAGCGTATAACACAAATGGATAAGCGGTGGAGGGAAGGAGTTCCTGTCTGCCGCTTATTTTTTACACAAAACAATCATTCAATGTTAAGGAGCGGTCTTGTATGAAGAGCACAAAGCGCACAAGCAGCCATGAAGATTTAATCGTTTATTTGCCGCTGGATGAAGGGAATGGCAAGACTGCCAGAGATGCAGTATCGGGCAGCCATTACGAGATTAATTATGTGTTTAATGAAGCTAAGTATACAACGCCGCATGATCCGCAATGGAGAACTGGAGTGAAGGGGAAAGCGCTGCTATTCGACGGCTATACGACTTGGGTGAAGGGGCAGGCAGATAAGTCTTTGCAGCCAAGGGAAGCACTCACGATTACGGCTTGGGTTGCTCCTCGTTCTTATGAGTCAGGGGATGAGCAGAGGCTCTCAGCCATTGTGAACCAACATAATCGAGAGCGTAGAGAGGGATATTGCCTAGGCATGTATCGGCATGGATCGTGGTCGCTGCAGCTTGGCATTGGTGGTGTATGGGAAGAGGTCTGGGCGAAGGAAACACCGCTGGTGAAAGAACAGTGGTCATTCATCGCGGCAACGTTCGATAGCAAGGACGGAATGATGAAGCTTTATTTGAATGGCAAGGAAGTGGCTGCACACCGAACTACATCTCATGAGGCTATTACTCCTGCTGATGCAGAGCTGCTTATAGGCAAAAACAATCAAAGCTCGCTGCTCGCCGGTGCTTTTTCGTTAAATATGTTTGATGGCATGATGGATGAGGTCAAGGTGTATAGCCGGGCGCTAGGCGTGGAAGAAATCGTTGAGGCTTATGAAGACGACACCCAGCCTCATGGCGGCAAGCCTCCGGTCATTGCCTATGACGAGATTAAATTAGACAGGAGCTTGTTAACGAGCGATAAGCATCGTCCACAATATCATGTAAGCCCACCTGCTCATTGGATGAACGAGCCGCATGCTCCGATCTATTATGAAGGCTTATATCATCTATTCTATCAGCACAATCCGCAAGGCCCTTATTGGCATAAGATTCATTGGGGACATTGGGTGAGTGATGACATGGTCCATTGGAGAGATCTGCCGATAGCTCTGGCGCCGGAGAAGGATGCCGTTGATCCGGATGGCGTATGGTCCGGAAGTGCCGCTTATGATGAGAATGGCGTTCCCGCCCTCTTCTTCACAGCAGGAGACGATAGTGCGAAGCCGAATCAAAGAGTAGGATTGGCCCGAAGCACGTATCTGGAGGATCATGACAAGGATCTCGTCCATTGGAACAAGCATCCGGAACCATTGATTGTACAGCAGTCGGGCATTGGCAAATTTGGCGACTTCAGAGATCCCTTTGTGTGGAAGGAGGGAGACAGCTGGTATTTACTCATCGGATCAGGTACCGGTAACGGTGGAGGCGCGGTTCTTGCTTATACCTCTGTGGATATGATTCGGTGGGAATACAAGGGGATTCTGCATTCCTCCGATCATAGTAAATATCCGGCCCTTGGGGATATGTGGGAGCTGCCTGTTCTGCTTCCTCTCGGCAAGGATAAGAATGGCGAGGAGAAGCATCTGCTTCTCATTAGTCCGCTTGGCTTAGACGCTGCAGTGGAGGTCGTGTATTGGATAGGAGCCTTCGATCTAGAGAAGATGGTATTCCTTCCTGATCAAGAACAGCCGGAGCTTATCGACGTTGGCGATTTTCATTTTACCGGACCAAGTGGCATGGTTGATCCGAAGACGGGCCGGAACATTATATTTACGATTGCACAAGGAGAGAGGACTCCTCAGCTTGATTACGATTCAGGCTGGGCCCATAATGGCGGATTGCCGCTTAGCGTGTTTCTTCGGGAAGATGGCCGTCTAGGCATTGAACCGATTGAGGAGCTCCAATCACTAAGGGGGAGCGAGCTGGCTTCCTTTTACAACCAATCAATGGATGAGGCGAATGAGCGCTTAAAAGAGATTAAAGGCGATATGCTGGAAATTCAGGTTGAGCTAGAAGCTGTGAACGCTAAGGAGGTAGGCATTCTTGTCCGGCGTTCCCCGAATGGGGAAGAAGAAACGCTCCTTTATTATGATAGGGACAATCGTATGCTGAAGGTCGACCGTACGAGAACGACTCTTGATCCGTTGGAGAGAAGCAAGGGCATTCAAGGTGGTCATTTGGAGCTGGATGGTGATAATGTGAAGCTTCATATCTATTTGGACCGTTCCATGATTGAAGCGTATGCCAATGGTTTGAAGAGCTTGACTACAAGAGCTTACCCAAGCCGTGATGATGCCTTGGGGCTGCAAATATGGGGTGATGGAGCGCTTATCGTTAAAGCGATTCATGTATGGGAAATGAAATCTATTTGGTCATGATGGAGGATTAAATAATGCGTATTGGAGCAATTGAGGCTGGCGGCACTAAGTTTGTATGTGGGATTGGTAATGAGCAGGGTGTCATTGAGGATCGGGTGAGCTTTCCCACACAATATCCGGAGCAAACGTTAGATCATGTCATTCGTTATTTCAAAGACAAGAATGTAGAGGCGATGGGCATTGGCTCATTCGGTCCTCTTAATCTAGATCCGGACAGTCCCGGATTCGGCTATGTTACGACAACGCCTAAGTCTGGCTGGGAGAACTATCCGCTATTAGGCACGCTTATGAAGGTTTTTGATATACCGTTTGGGATGGATACGGATGTGAATGCAGCAGCCTATGGTGAAGCGATATGGGGTGCAGCGCAGGGGCTGGAGAGCTGTGTGTATTATACGGTTGGAACGGGTCTTGGTGTGGGAATCTACTCCGAGGGGAAGCTTGTCCACGGACTAGTTCATCCCGAAGGTGGTCATGTGTTGACGAGACGCCATCCTGCTGATACATTCGCAGGTACTTGTCCTTATCATGGAGATTGCTTGGAGGGGATGGCCGCAGGGCCGGCACTGGAACGCAGATGGGGTGTAAAAGGCAGTGAGCTGACGCCTGATCACCCAGCTTGGGAGATGGAAGCCTTCTATTTGGGCCAGTCGGTGAGCAATACGATTCTAATGCTATCGCCTAAGAAAGTGATTCTGGGCGGTGGCGTGATGCACCAAGAGCAGCTATTCCCGCTTATTCGCAGAGAAGTTGCGAACAATTTGAAGCACTATGTGCAGGCGGATGAAGTGCTGGGCGCTATCGATAGCTATATCGTGCCGCCGGGTCTCGGTAATAATGCGGGGCTGGCTGGCTCGCTTGCTTTGGGGCTTAGGGCACTTACAGCGGACAAGCTTGAGTAGCGCTGTTCATGGCTGTTAAATGATTAAAGAAAGGGCTGCCTGTTGGCTAGGCCACTGAAAAAGTCCCCTTGAGGCAAGAAAGGTACATTCACTCATAAAATGAGGAGGATGTACCTTATTTTTTTGTAAAATTAAAGCATTACAAGGGAGCAGGTGAGCTAATGATTCAAATGCAGCAAACAATGGTCGTAAGTCCATATCTTGAACTCTACAACTTGGTTATTCCTAAGGACAATATGCTGCGGCAAATTAATGAGCTCATTGACTTTTCCTTTGTATATGAAGAACTAAAAGTGAACTATTGCCTGGACAATGGTAGAAATGCTATCAACCCAATTCGGATGTTTAAGTACTTGCTGCTGAAAGCCATTTTTGAATTGTCCGACGGTGACCTCGTCGAACGGTCTAAATACGACATGTCGTTTAAGTACTTCCTGGACATGGCACCGGAAGAGACGGTAATTGATTCCAGTTCATTAACCAAATTCCGCAAGCTACGGCTAAAGGATCTGAATCTTCTCGACATGTTGATCAACAAAACGGTAGAAATCGCAATCGAAAAAGGCATTATACAAAGCAAAGCCATTATTGTCGATGCAACGCATACGAAAGCTCGTTACAACCAGAAGACTCCTCGCGAAATCCTGCAGGACCGTTCTCGAAAACTGAGGAAGGCTATCTACAAGGTCGATGAATCCCTCAAAGCCAAATTCCCTGCGAAGAATACAAGCGATGTGCTGGAGGACGAAATCGCCTACTGCCAAAAACTCATCAAGGTAGTTGAAGAGGAAGGCGGCGTCTGTGCACTGCCTAAGATAAAAGAACCGCTCAATCTGCTTAAAG
>NZ_JCAALS010000031.1:0-81745 GCF_059686975.1 Paenibacillus xinjiangensis
CGGAGGTGAACCACGCGTTCCCATACCGAACACGACCGTTAAGCCCTTCAGCGCCGATGGTACTTGGACCGCAGGGTCCTGGGAGAGTAGGACGTCGCCAAGCACGAGAAGGCCTGTCGCATTATTGCGGCAGGTTTTTTTGTTTGTATATACATAAATGCAAACAGATAGAAAGCCGCATTAGCCTAGTTTACACAGCTAATGCGGCTTTTTTATCGATGATAATAAGATGCTTCGTTCTTCTGAAGACGGAGGACACCATCCTTGCGTTCTTTGCGGAAGGAGAAGGAGAGTATAAGTCTCGGAACGACTAACCATAGATGCCAAGTGATAATGCTTATAATAAGGGATTCATTAATCCATGGATATAAAATGCAGGCTACGCATAGGCCGATCCACAGCAGATGGCGGTGAACTCTGCGGAATAAGGACAGCATAATATCATTAGCGGGTTTGAATCCAAACCATGGCGGTGTTATACCCCATACCCATTTGCGATCAGCTGCGTCTTCTACACGGATGAAGGTAAGCAGCAGAATGACGATATGGATAACTTGGACAATTGCGAAACCAAACAGCCAGCTGAATAGTCCGGTTCTACCGTACATGAGCAGCAAAAAAGCAAGAATGATGGCTGCACTGAGTATATGACTCTGTATGAGCTCAGGACGAATAATCTTTCTTTTGACGAGCTGGTATTGATATATGGTTGCTGCATGCTGTTCGGATAAAGATTGGCGCATCAGTAACATCCCTTCTTAACACGTTCTACTTGATATATCGGCTTCCCTTAATCAGTTCTCCATAGCTGATTACAGAAAAAACAGTTCATTAATAAATCACCAAATGGGCGCAAGCTGCATAATATATACAAATATTTGAAATGGGCTATGAAACAAGTATAAACAGATAGAATATATGCCATAATAGTAGCTATATAGGTTAGCAGGAAGGCGGAGATATCTATGTCGGAGCATCGCCAGCTACATTGTATAATATGCGGCCAGCAGAAGGCGCCAGATGAAGGAATCCTTATCGTATCGGAGTTTATATGCGAACCATGCGAGGCAGAGATGGTACGAACAGATGTAAAAGATGCGAAATACCCTTTTTTCATTCATCAGATGAAACAAATCTTTATCGAAAAAAACGCTTGAGCGGACTCTGCTAGCAGAAGCCGCTTTTTTTTTGCTGCAGAAATTAGCTACAATAGATTTAAGATAGTTATAGAAGGGAATTATTCTTATTATGAATCGAAAGCAAGCCCCCCTATTCGATACACTGATCCAACTCACCAATCAAGATCCTATAAGCTTTCATGTACCAGGTCATCAATATGGGCATGCATGGGGGGAAAACAGCAGTGCTGAGAAGGAGTGGTACTCGGCCATTATGAGGCTGGATACAACGGAGCTATCGGCGACTGATGATCTTCATCATCCTGAAGCATCGATTGCGGAAGCACAGCAATTAGCTGCGGATTGCTTCGGAGCTGAAGAAACTTTTTTTCTAGTAGGTGGAAGCACCTCTGGTAATATAGCGTTAATACTTGCTGTATGTGAGCCAGGAGATTTGGTCATTGTACAGCGTAATGTCCATAAGTCCGTTATCAACGGATTAAGACTGGCAGGGGCTAGAGCAGTCTTCGTTATGCCTCAGACGGATGAGCAGACAGCTCTTGCCGTTATTCCTGCTCTCTACGACGTTAAGGCCGCTCTTGAGAGGTATCCGGAGGCCAAAGCTGTTTTCTTAACGAACCCGAATTACTACGGGATGAGTGTTAACCTAGAGCCGTATGCGGATCTTATACATAAACATAATAAACTGTTGTTAGTGGATGAAGCGCATGGTGCACATTATGGGTTTCATCCTTCGCTCCCTCGTTCAGCTATTCAATCGGGTGCGGATGCTGTGGTTCAGTCTACACATAAGACTTTAACGGCACTGACAATGGGGGCTATGCTTCATATTCAAGGAAAGCGGATTGCTAGGTCAGAGGTTCGTCAAGCTCTGGCGACTGTGCAAAGCTCAAGCCCATCATTCCCAATAATGGCTTCGTTAGATATTTCCCGAGCAATGATTGATCGTAATGGGCCGAATTGGTTCCAAGAGGGAATTGATTCAGCAGAAGTATTCAGAGAATGGTTACTGAATGGTTCAACAGCTCTAAAGGCCATTCAGCTAAACGATACATCTGCTGCTTATAATCAACTTGATCCACTGCGAATTGTATTATGGGATGCTACTGGTGCTTATAGCGGCTACGAGCTTCAGAAGCTTCTTGAGGAACAAGGCTGTTGGGCTGAGATGGCCGATCCACGTCATGTTGTACTGGTCTTCCACCTGAAGACGAGTCTAGCGGATGTGGAGAAGCTGATAACTGTCTGCAAGCATATTGAATTGATTATAGCGACAGCAAGCAGGGTAATAGCCAATACAGCATATGATGACTCACCGCAGCAGTCGGTAATATCGGAAGAGCCGGTCATGTTTCATAGAAAAAATAACATGGCTACGACGAGAGTAGTTTTGTCAGAAGCATTGCACCTACAAGCGGCAGAAATGGTCATCCCATATCCTCCTGGCATTCCGATTGTGTATCCGGGGGAGTATCTGACGCAGGGAACAATTGCCTATATCAGCCATCTGGCGGAGCATAGGGCGAAATTCCATGGCGCTTCTGATCCATCTATGAAAACAATAGAAGTGTATACAAGTTAGCATATGCTGTAAATCTTCATTGTACAAGGGTAGTTGCTTTGTTAGAATGGTACTAGGCAGCAATGGTATTAAATCTGCCACTAGTGAAGGTTAGGAGCCATACGAAGTTGAATAAAGGTATTTTCATTACAATAGAGGGCGGCGAAGGTGCCGGCAAAACAACACTGATTGATCGATTGGCGCATACGATGCAGCAGCGAGGTAGAACGGTAGTTGTTACCCGCGAGCCTGGCGGCATCCCTATAGCTGAACAGATTCGGTCCGTTATATTAGACCGCAATCATACGGCAATGGATGCAAGAACGGAAGCGCTGCTGTATGCGGCATCACGACGTCAGCATCTGGTGGAGAAGGTGCTACCTGCATTGCAAGCCGGACAGATCGTCATATGCGACAGGTTTGTAGATAGCAGCCTTGCTTATCAAGGCCACGCGCGGGGACTAGGCATGGAAGAGGTATGGTCTATCAATCGGTTTGCGATTGAGGGCGCTATGCCGGAATTGACGATTCTAATGGACATAGACCCTAAGGCTGGTCTTACTCGCATTATGCAATCGTCAGAGCGTGAGATGAATCGTCTTGATCTGGAATCGATAGCATTCCATGAACGGGTAAGGGAAGGCTATCATAAGCTGTTAACTAGGTATCCAGATCGAATCGTACGTGTGGATGCTGGTCATACAGCTGATATCGTACTTGCTGATGTTCTCTCGGTAATAGACAGTCGATTTGATCTATCGGCAAAGGCTTAAGCAAGATTGGTGAATAAACAAAATGGGAGGAATGAGGATGAAATTAGTCATTGCGATTATTCAGGATAAGGACAGCAACCGGCTATCGAATGCACTCGTGAAAGCAGGCTTCAGAGCGACTAAACTTGCAAGTACCGGTGGATTCTTGAAGGCAGGCAATACGACATTCATGATCGGTATTGAGGATGAGCGCGTGCATGAGGTTCTTCAGGTCATTAATGCGAACTGTAAGGTTAGAGACCAGCTGGTTACCCCTGTATCCCCAATCGGAGGCTCTACAGATTCTTACATTCCTTTCCCTGTAGAAGTTCAAGTTGGAGGCGCAGCGGTATTCGTTGTTCCTGTTGAACGATTCGAACATTTCTGATAGGGCGTGAACAACAATGAAAATTGATCCAGGTTGGCGTCCTGTAGGACAGAATCGATCAACGAATGAAGCAGCAACGAAACCGGTGGCGATGAGAAGCTTTGCCGATGCTATGGTCCATCAGGATGCTCAGCGTACACAGGAGCAGCTCAAGCAGAAGCTGCAGGATATTCACGTGCAAGGCGACCGCCTGGCACGATCAATGACTGTACGGGAGCTTAAGCTGTATCGGCAGATGGTTAAGCAATTTCTTGAAGATACGGTTAAACGCGGAATCGGATTGAAGGAGCTGCGTGGATTCGACCGTAGAGGCCGTACGAAACGATATAAGCTGCTTGATGAGATCGATGCGGCGCTAGTATCAATGGCAGAAGAGCTGCTGGACAGTGAGCATGGCAGGCTTGAGCTGCTAGGCAAGCTTGGTGAAATCCGAGGCTTGCTCATTAATTTAATGTTTTAGGTTAGGATAGCTTGATGAAGGAAGGATTACGAACGGCATGAGCATGGAACAAATAGCCGGACAATGGAAAGCAAAGCGAATATTGCGTCATGCCCTCCAGAGCGGCAAAGTATCGCATGCCTACTTATTCTGTGGACCAACAGGAACTGGTAGAATGGCTATGGCACGCGCGTTCGCGAAAGCTTTGTTTTGCTCGGCAGGTGGTGATGATGCCTGTGATCAATGCTTGGAGTGTAGGAAGTTTGATAGTGGCAACCAGCCCAATCTAACAACGATTTCACCTGATGGTCAATCCATTAAGATCGACCAAATTCGCGAGCTGCAGCGAGAGCTGTCCTATCGCGGAACAGGATCACAGCGTAAAATCTATATGATTGAGCGGGCGGAGACGATGACGATGCAAGCAGCGAACAGCTTGCTGAAGTTTCTTGAAGAGCCGGTCTCTCCGGTTGTCGCTATTCTTATCACAGATAATGGACAAGCTGTACTGCCAACTATTCGATCGCGTTCACAGTGGGTCCCTTTCCTACCTTTCTCTCCAGAGGAGATGCTGGAAGCTCTGGTCGGCGAAGGGATTTCTCCTACGCTAGCTCGAGCAGCTGTACAACTAAGCTCTGGTCTGGATGGTGCTAGAGAAATCATCCAGCAGAATCCGTTTGCAGAAATCAGAAACGTAGTGATACAATTAGGTAAGGAGAGTCTGACCCGGTTCACCGCGGCGATGATTACTGTTCAACAGCAGTATTTCAAGACAGACTTAGCGGACAACCCGCAGCTGTTGTTATCTCTTATGGTATTATGGTTCAAAGATATGATTCAATTTCAGGCCGGAAGGCAAGAAAACATGGTTTATATAGATCAGTTGGATTGGATAAGTAAGCATGCGTTCAATCGTTCCATCGAGAGCTGGGTCACTTGTATCGAGCATACGCTGGAGGCAGGTAAACGCATTCGCTCTAATGTATCGGCCCAGCTTGCAGTAGAGCAACTATTGGTAAACCTACAGGAGGGCTAATCCTTGTATAATGTAGTTGGTGTGCGCTTCAAGAAAGCGGGCAAGATTTATTACTTCGATCCCGCCTTGCATCCCGTGGACAAGGACCAGCATGTGATTGTCGAGACGGCTCGGGGGATAGAGTATGGCAAAGTAGTGGTCGGACAGAAGCAGGTCGGTGAATCGGATGTTGTCCTTCCACTTAAGAAAGTGATTCGAATTGCAAGTGAGGTAGACGCAAAGGTTGTTGAAGAAAATCGTGCAGCAGCAAAGACTGCGTTCACTACCTGTTTGGACAAGATCAGGGACCATCAGTTAAAAATGAAGCTAGTTGACGTCGAATTCACATTCGATCGCAACAAAATCATTTTTTACTTCACGGCTGAAGGAAGAGTTGACTTCCGTGAGCTGGTGAAGGATTTGGCTAGCGTATTCCGTACCCGTATTGAGCTTAGGCAAATCGGTGTTCGTGATGAAGCGAAGATGCTAGGCGGGATTGGACCATGTGGGCGCGTACTATGCTGCTCGTCTTGGTTAGGTGACTTCGAGCCGGTATCCATTAAGATGGCCAAAGACCAAAATTTATCCTTAAATCCTACGAAGATTTCTGGATTATGCGGTCGGCTGATGTGCTGTTTGAAATATGAGCATGACAATTACGAGAGCGTGCGTGAGGAATTGCCCGCTATCGGCAAAATTGTGATTACCTCCTATGGAGAAGGCAAAGTAACAGGTATAAATGCCTCATCAAAATCGGTTTATGTGCAGCTGTTCGATATATCGGGTAAACCGAAGGAACTCTCAATGGACGATGTAGTGATTAGGTAAGTGAACGACTATGCTTGAAGCTCTGGGGTGGAAACTTGGAGAAAAAAGAGATATTCATACAAATGGATGAACTCGAGAACCGTATGGGTGAGTTTCATGGGCAATTAGGTGCCCTGAAGCAGCGAGTGAAGGAACTATTGGAAGAAAATAAGCAGCTTAGCATGGAGAATCACCGCCTGCGCAAAATATTAAAGCGCGAAACGGCTCCGCAGCGTGAATCGGTAGCTGCTGCGTCCAAAGGAAAAGAGGCTCAGCCTGTTCAACGTGAGGAAATTGCAGTGAACACGGAAGAGGCTCCCGGTGATCCGTTCGTAGCCGCTGTTAATCAAGTCGGCGAAGGCCATGACAATCTTGCAAGGCTATATCACGAAGGCTTCCACATCTGCAACGTATACTACGGGCATTTGAGGACGGAAGGGGATTGCTTGTTCTGTCTATCCTTCCTAAATAAATAACAGAACATTGTACCGTCCTTTCCGAAGAGGGCGGTATATTTATGTTAAGGGAGTCAGGGCGACGTGTCAGAACATATTAAGCTTGAAGAAAATGAAAGATTAGATGATCTAATGACCGACACAGGCCTGCGCATTATTCAGAGCAGAGAGGTATTCAGCTTCTCCTTGGATGCGGTTCTGTTGTCCAAATTCGCTACACTGCCGATTCGTGGCAAAGTTATTGATCTTTGTACAGGCAACGGAGTTATCCCCTTGCTATTGACGACGAGAACGAAGGCACATATCGATGGGGTTGAAATCCAACCTCGCCTTGCTGATATGGCTAAGCGGAGTGTGGAGCTCAATCAGATGGGGGAACAAATATCAATAATAGAAGCAGATCTGCGAGTATTCGCTAAGCAGGCTGGCAATGGTATTTATGACGCTGTAACGGTTAATCCTCCATATATGGCAGTTACGACAGGCGAGCGTAATGAGAATGAGCATTACGCAATAGCTAGGCACGAGGTGCATTGTACGCTTGATGATGTATTGCAGGCTTGTACAAGGCTTGTTAGACCAGGAGGCCGAGTGGCGATGGTTCATCGTCCATCAAGGTTTATTGAAATTATAGAGACAATGCGCAAGCATAAGCTTGAACCGAAGCGGGTACAGTTCGTTCATCCGAATGCGCAAGGTGAAGCGAACATGGTATTAATTGAAGCTATTCGCGATGGGAAGCCGGAGCTAAGATTACTGCCTCCGATCATGGTGTACGAATAAAGGAGCCAATGATGGTAAATATACAGAAAAGCTTTACGGGACCAGCACAAGGACAATCGGGCATTTTATATCTAGTAGGCACACCGATTGGCAACCTGGAGGATATGACATTCCGGGCAATTCGCACCTTGAAGGAAGTTCAGCTGATTGCCGCTGAGGATACAAGACAGACACGCAAGCTGCTTACGCATTACGAGATAGCAACGCGTATCGTAAGCTACCATGAACATAACAAGCAGGCAAGTGGGAGCGAGCTTATTCGTCTTCTTTTGGAAGGACAATCCATTGCCCTTGTAAGCGATGCAGGTCTGCCGGCAGTATCAGACCCCGGAGCCGATCTTGTAGCTGAAGCTGTGGAGCAGGGAATTACAGTCGTTCCTATACCAGGAGCGAATGCTGCATTGTCTGCATTAATTATCTCGGGATTACCGACAGAACGCTTCTTCTTCACGGGATTTCCTCCACGAGATAAGAGGTCACTCACCAAATGGCTGGAGCGTCTTCAAAATCAAGAAGGGACACTTATGATGTACGAGTCGCCTCATCGGCTGCGTAAGACGCTGGATGCGTTACTAGAGGGCCTCGGAGATCGGCGTATGGCTATGATACGTGAAATTACGAAGCGTCATGAGGAAGCAGCTCGTGGAACCGTATCTGAGTGTATAGCTTGGATTGCTGAGCATCCTCCGCTTGGGGAGTATTGTCTCATTATTGAAGGGGCAGAAGCTGGAGCAGCAGAATTGGCAGCAAGTGAGAGCGCATGGTGGATCGATATGAGCTTAGAAGAGCATGTTGCTCATTATGAAGAGGAATGTGATCGCAAAGAAGCGATTAAGAAAACAGCGATGGATCGAGCACTTTCTAAACGGGATGTATATAACGCAGTGAATCGTTGATCACTGCGTTATTCCCATACCTTCAAACAAAAAAAAGACCCTCCTGGCCGGGTTCTAGCACAGGAAGGCATCAAGGAATATAAAAAAGGTTAGAATTAACTAGTTGAATAATCTGATTATACTATATATTTCTTATTTTGTCACAGGTGTAGGCATTTCTGATAGACAAACATGGCAAACAATTTTTCCTTTGAAGTAAGACACGTTCTCAGCGTTGCCACAGAAGATACAAGCAGGCTCATATTTCTTCAGCATAATGCGCTCGCCGTCTACATAAATCTCAAGTGCATCTTTTTCTCCAATACCAAGCGTACGACGAAGCTCAATCGGAATAACGACCCGTCCCAGCTCATCGACTTTCCGTACAATACCAGTAGATTTCATCATAATAATTTGTTTCCCCTCTCAAAAAGTGAATTTCGTCACTATTCGACATAGTTTCTATTTTTATGTCTACTATAATACCAACGATTCCCATAATAGTCAACAACGATTATCGTCGATAAATAGCGACTTTAAGGGAATTTGACTATATAGTAAGGTCATATTAATCTTAGTATAGAATACAACAGCTTCGACATTTTGGAAACTAAATTACGACACTATTCGACATTTAGGGATCGTTTTGTGTCGAAACCATGAACAAAAGGAGTGGAAATGGCGAATGAATCAGCAATTAACCGAAGAAAAAGTGTTTAAAGATCCGGTTCATAAGTATATCTATGTGCAGGATCAGACGATTTGGGATTTGGTAAATACGAAAGAGTTCCAACGGTTAAGAAGAATACGCCAATTAGGCACCTCTTACTTAACGTTCCATGGCGCAGAGCACAGTAGATTCTCTCATTCTCTTGGCGTGTATGAGATTACAAGGAAGATTATTTCTCAGTTCGAGAGAAACGATTATCCAGGATGGCCCCGAGAGGAACGGCTGCTCGCGTTATGTGCAGCACTTCTTCATGATGTCGGACACGGTCCCTTCTCACATTCATTAGAGCAAGTCTTTGATACACATCATGAGCAATGGACATGCAATATTCTACTAGAGGACACAGAAGTCAACCGCGTATTGCGCGGGGTATCGGAGCAATTCCCTCAGCAGGTTGCAGCTGTTATCCAGAAGACCTATCCTAACCCCATTGTCATTAGCCTTATCTCGAGTCAGATGGATGCGGACCGAATGGACTATTTGCTTAGAGATGCTTATTTCACAGGCGTTAATTATGGCAACTTTGACCTCGAAAGAATTCTGCGTGTACTTCGTCCTGTTCAAGGAAAGATCGTCGTCAAGGAGAGTGGTATGCATGCCATTGAGCATTATCTCATGTCACGTTACCAGATGTATTGGCAAATTTACTTCCATCCCGTAACAAGGAGCTCCGAAATCATTCTGAGGCAAATATTCCGCAGAGCGAAGGAGCTGTATACCGAGCAGTATAGCTTCAAGTGGATGCCGGCCCCAATCAAGAGTCTGCTCGATAATACGATTACGGTTAATGAGTATTTGAAGCTGGATGAAGCTTATGTGCAGGCTGCCTTTATTGAATGGGAGGAGGAGCAGGATTGTCTTCTGTCAGAGCTATGTAATCGATTCCTTAACCGACGTCTATACAAGTACATAACCATAGATGATCCAGGTGACACTTTATTAGAAGAAGTACAACGAGAGTTCGTTCAAATCGGCCTAAATCCGGACTATCATATGGAGATTGATTTCCCTTTTGATCAGCCTTATGACGTGTACCGCCCTGACTCGAAAAAAGGGGGAAAAGAAGAGAAAGCGCCGATATTGCTGCTGGATGAGCACGAACAAATCATTGAAATATCTGCTAAATCCGACATCGTGACTTCCATCACTGGATTGCACCAAGGCCAGTACCATTTGTACTATCCTGAGGAGCCGCTGCTGGCAGCAGCAGATCAGCTCAGCGATGCGGTCAAAGAGCTCTTCAAAATATAGCTTATTATTAGAAGGAGATTTGTTACACAATGATTTCTTTATTCGACACACACACCCATTTGGACTCACCGAATTTCGACAGTGACCGCGCAGAAGTTATTGACAGAGCACGTGCAGCAGGCGTCGACTTAATGATCAATATCGGCTTCAACCGGGAGACAATTCCGACGACGATAGCACTTGCCGAGCAATATGAATTCATCTATGCAGCGGTAGGCTGGCATCCTGTAGACAGTATCGATATGCAGCCTGAGGATTTGGCATGGATTGAGCGGCTATGTGCGCATGAGAAAGTGGTTGCTATTGGAGAGATTGGGCTCGATTATCACTGGGATACGTCACCGAAAGAGGTTCAACAGCGTGTATTCAGGGAGCAGATCAGGCTGGCCAAACGATTAAAGATGCCGATTGTGATTCATAATCGCGAGGCTCATGAAGATATCCTGAGGCTGTTGAAAGAGGAAAATGCGGCAGAGGTCGGAGGGGTTATGCATTGCTATTCCGGCAGCTGGGAAACAGCGAAACAATGCCTCGATATGAACTTCTATATTTCGTTCGGAGGACCCGTAACTTTTAAGAATGCGAAGGTGCCAAAAGAGGTGCTTGCGAAGGTTCCTCTGGACCGTTTATTAATCGAGACGGATTCCCCATATCTTACACCTCATCCATTTAGAGGGAAGAGAAATGAGACCTCCTATGTATCCCTTGTGGCAGAGGCCGCAGCTGAAATAACAGGAAAATCTAAGGATGAAATAGCTAAAATTACTAGCGAAAACGGTAAAAAATGTTTTGGTATTGTTTAATAACAGCTCAAAACGAGAGAAATAAAGACCTTTACAGCGATAAAACTAAACTTTGTCGCTGAAATTGGCTTTTTTTTGCATGTTAATCCTATAATTTCGCTAAAATCGTCTTTTATCTCATCTTTACAACTGACCGCGGTGGAAGGTATGATTCATTTCAGAGCTTTAAATTTTTGTATTGGATTTCCAGTTTACGCTTAATCTCAATTACTGAGAGCGGGGGAACCAGGCACTTAATTCGTGACAAGCCTAAGGCATCGCGGAGGGTGTTTTGAATTCTTCATAGGGGTGAATTACGCGGCCATTGCCATGAGCATTGAGTCCGTGGATAGGGTATCTCTCTTACCCGAACCCGACAGCTAACCTCGCAAGCGTGTTATAGAGAGCGATCAACCTCGTGCATTCATCATTCCTGAAGTCTATTAGACCATCCGGGAAGCCACGATACAGATCCTCTGTCGACGGCTTCTTTTTATTTTCGAATAATGCAGAAACGGTCGACATAGGGTAAATCTAGGAGGTTGCGAGGTAAGAAAATACTGGAGCGTGTTATGCACGCCAATATACTATAGTCGCGTCAGTTGTAATCATGCGTCACACTAGGCGGCGGGGCTATGAAGGAGGACCGATGAAGTGGGCATTATCCAAGCTAAGGAGACCCATGGGAAACGATCATCCAGCATGTCTTTCGCATTGCGATGGAAGCGTGAAAACTTGCGTTTGATTTTTCTGAGTGCAATTATCTCAATCGCTATGACTTTCATGTTTTTGGTGTTGTTGTACGGATCGTCTGAGAAGAGCGTATCCGTAGTAGTGAATGGACAAGAAACTGTTGTGAAAACAAAACAATGGGTCCTGCAACGCCTACTGGATGAACAAGCTATTACGGTTGGACCACATGACGAGGTTTCCGCACCTCTGAATGCATCCATCAAGGACGGAGACCGAGTGGAGATTAACTTCGCGGTTCCGGTTATCGTAACAGCTGATGGCAAGACATCAACGGTGTACACGACGGAGAAGACCGTGCAAGCGGCGATTGAGGAATTAAATATTCCTGTACGTGATCAAGATAAGGTATCGCCATCGCTTAGCACACTAGTCGCTGAGGACTTGAAGGTAACCGTCACTCGCGTTGACAAGAAGGTGTCTGAGAATGAGCGTACGACGCCGTTCTCTATCGTGAAGCAGCAAGATCCTACCCTGGAAGAGGGTAAGGAGAAGCTGGTGCAGACCGGTAAGGAAGGTCTCGTTGTTGAGCAAATCGAGGAGCGGTACGAGAACGGTGTACTCGTCTCTGAGAAAATTGTAAATAAGGTTGTGGAGACAAAGGCTGTTAATCAAGTGGTTGCCGTCGGAACGAAGAAGCCTGAACAGCTCGTGCAGGTACTCTCAAGCAGTAGTCCGAGTGTAGCAACCTACACGAAAAGCGGCGTTACGTTCAAAGCCAAAAAAGTGATTAAGAACGTTACTCTAACTGCCTATACAGCTGGTGTGCAATCTACCGGCAAGGATGAAGACCATCCTCAGTACGGTATTACCGCATCCGGTGCTAAAGTGCAGGAGGGGCGCACGATAGCTGTTGATCCGAAGGTTATTCCTATCGGCTGGTGGGTCTATATCGAAGGTATTGGATTCCGCCGAGCGGAGGATACAGGCAGCGCGATCAAAGGCAATAAGATTGACGTCTACTTCGACAGCAACAAAATTGCAACGAAGTTCGGCAGGAAAAAAGGGTATACGGTATATGTACTTGGGCCGAACAAACCGTCTGCAAGCTAAAAAGACTATCTGCTTAATGCTATCGTAATTATCAGCTAAATATGCCATTATAAGAAGAGGCACAGCCTCTTCTTTTTGTCTGTTCATGGGCCTATCTGTAGGAGTAATTGGCTCGGTAAAATATAGACGCGTGCACCGGAGTGAAGGTTGCACTTTCTTTTGTTCAGAAAGGGATGTTCTTGTTGATTAAGGAGATCATTGTAGTAGAAGGCAAAGATGACACAGCAGCAGTGAAACGGGCTGTAGAAGCCGATACCATTGAGACGAATGGGTCTGCGATTGGCGAGGATGTGCTGCGTCGCATTGAGCTGGCGCAAGAACGCAGGGGCGTGATCATCTTCACGGATCCGGATCATGCGGGCGAGCGTATTCGTAAAATCGTGGCACAGCGCGTACCAGGCTGCAAGCATGCTTTTTTACCACAGGAGCAGGCTTCGTACAAGGGTGATATTGGTATTGAGAATGCCAGCCCGGATGCGATAAGACAAGCATTGTCTGAGCTTCGGACGGAGACGCCTGAGGGCGAAGGCGAGATTACATGGGATGACCTGATGGAAGCGGGACTTATTGTTCACCCTGATGCGGCCAATCGTCGTCTCGTTATGGGCAAGCAGCTAGGGATCGGTTATGCCAACGGCAAGCAATTTTTCAAGCGTTGTACGAGCTTCCGTATTACAAGGAATGAATTTATAGAGGCGCTGCGCAAGATGGAGCAGGGACAGGAGTGATCGGTTAGTGAGTGGACAGGAACAGCAGTTGAAGGCAGCAGAGGTGGCAACGCCGAGACGCACCAAAGAGATTATTGCCAAGTACGGCTTCTCTTTCAAGAAAAGCCTCGGTCAGAACTTTCTCATTGATCAGAATATCCTTCACAAAATTGTTGAGGCTGCAGGGCTTGATGAAACAAAAGGTGCGCTGGAGATTGGTCCAGGCATCGGAGCGCTTACCCAGCATTTGGCGGCGGCCGCAGGTAAAGTAACAGCTGTCGAGATCGATAATCGTCTTATTCCGATTCTTAAGGACGTACTGGAAGCGGAGACGAATGTTGAGGTCGTTCATGGTGACGTACTGAAGATTGATCTGAAGCAGTTATTCGAAGAGCGCTTCACTGATGTGTCAGGTGTAAGCGTCGTGGCCAACTTGCCTTATTATGTGACGACTCCGATCTTGATGAAGCTGCTGGAGGAGCGGCTTCCCTTAGAGAACATCGTTGTCATGATTCAGAAGGAAGTAGCAGAGCGGATGGCGGCGAAGCCAGGAGGCAAGGAATACGGCAGCCTAAGCGTTGCTGTTCAATACTACTGTGTGCCTGAGCTCGTATGTATTGTGCCGCATACGGTATTCATTCCGCAGCCGAATGTAGACTCGGCGGTTATTAAGCTGGCTCTTCGCGAGAAGCCTGCTGTAGACGTACCGGATGAGGACCATTTCTTCCGCGTCGTGCAGTCCAGCTTCGCACAGCGCCGTAAGACGCTGGCTAACAATCTGACTGTATTCTCCGGGAAAGAACGCCGCGAGGAGCTTACCCAAATCCTGAAGGCATGTGACGTTGACCCGATCCGACGCGGAGAAACACTCTCCCTTGAGGAATTCGCCCGTATAAGCCGAGCCTTCCTAAATGTAGGCTGGAACGGTTAAATTGCGTACAAGCCCTCTGCAGCGCCATTACAGCGCGTTATCTCATTATCAGCCACTGACGACCACATAGGTCTCGTCAGCGGCTTTTCCGCGTTCAGGAGCATCCTGAGCGCTCCATGCACTTCTGACTGGACCGCAGCACGCCAAAGTAAGCGTAGATGCAGAGGTTAAACGGGCCGCAGCGTGCCAAGGCAAGCAAGGCTCCCCCATTCCCCTTAGCGGAATGGGGAAGCGACCGTGATGCTTATTGCGTGCCAACAAGGATAAGGGTATCTTCTGGAGGAGCGAAGCGCCCGCCTTTGTTTTTCCTTTGCCACCTTAGAAGATACGTTCGTGCAAAGGAAAAACAACAGCGGCCGTAAGAAGATACCCGTTCCATGGAAAGGCTGAATAAGCAATATCAGTTGCCATTGCACATTCCGCCCTTTTCACCCATAGGATAGACGAAGAGGTGATTCACCCATGAAGCAAGGGGACCTGGTCGTCCGCAAATCGTATGGCGGTGACGTGCTGTTCCAAGTTGAAGCTGTTCAGACCCATCACGCCGTACTGAAAGGCACGGACTACCGATTGCTTGCGGATGCGCCAATTCCTGATTTATCGGTTGTACGTGACCCGGATTCGACGAAGGCGAGACAGCAAGTGAGAATAAAAGTGAATGATTCCTTAACTCGGATGCGGGAGCAGAGAGAGCGGCAGGCTATTCAGACAGAGGATGTCATCCGGCATGCCCTGCAGCAGACTCAGCCTTATTTCGAAGTGCCTGGAAAAGTGCTGCATTTGGATGGCGATGGGAACTATTTGAGAAAAAGCATGCAGTTATATCAGACAATGCAAGTTCCTGCACATGGCGTTCATGCGCATGAATCGCAGATGGCAGATCTGCTCTATACGCTGCTGCCGCAGGTGAAGCCAGATATCGTTGTTATTACCGGACATGATGGTGTTCTCAAGAACCGCGCAGGAGAAGATCTGTATAGCCTCAGCAGCTACAAAAATTCACAAAATTTCGTGAACGCCGTGCAAGTGGCCAGACAGTATGAGAAGAATCGTGATAATCTGATTGTCATATCCGGAGCATGCCAATCTCACTTCGAGGCATTGCTGCAGACCGGATCGAACTTCGCCAGTTCGCCGGGGCGCATATTGATTCACGCCCTTGACCCTTGTTACATTGCTATTAAAGCAAGCTATACGTCCATTAAGGACACTATAGATCTGTCAGATGTTATACATGGTACGATTAGCGGCATTGATGGGGTGGGCGGTATAGAGACAATGGGCCGTTATCGCGTGGGTTTACCGAAGCCCAAAGTGACCGCTGCATCCACATCTTTGAAGACTTCAGTGAAAACAACTTTGTAATTTGCCCAGAATTTCATGAAATATTCGTCGAATTAGAAAAAATGGGTGATTTCTCCGTTGACAACTAAATAACCTGGCTGATATAATATTTTGCCTTATTTGACAAGCCACCTCTTTTTGGTTATAATGGACAAGGAAAGAGGTGGTAGTGGACAATGGCAAAAAATGCGCTATTGGATATTAAACGCAATTTGGAAGCTCATGTTGGTTCCAAAATTCGTCTTCGAGCTAACGGTGGCCGGCGAAAGACCATCGAACGTACCGGCACGTTGGAAGAAACCTACCCTTCTGTCTTCATTGTCAAGCTGGATCAGGAATCACATGCCTTTAAGCGTGTCTCTTACAGTTATGCGGACATTCTGACGGAGTCAGTAGAAGTCACCGTATGCAATGATGAAGGTCAAGTGCGAATTACCCATATTCAACATTAGATTTATAGATGCCGTAAGGCAATATTAGGCGCGGATGGCTCAATGCCATCCTCGTTTTTTTTTTTTTATAACGAAGGGAATAGATTGCCTGCCTAAGAACATACTAAGCCGAAGCACCTTTCATTCTAACGGTTCAAGGAGGAACGAAGATGAGTCGGAGAAAACGCAGTATCATGTCGGAGCAGTTGAAGTACGAGTTGGCGAAGGACTTAGGATTCTACGATACAGTGCAGAAGGAAGGGTGGGGCGGTATTAAATCAAGTGACGCAGGAAACATGGTGAAACGAGCGATACAGCTCGCTGAACAGGCCGCTGCAGCCAAGTCAGACCAGCCTTAAGCGGCTATTTCAAAGTTCTCATTCCTCAGCTAAGAATACGGGGTATGCAATACGCCCTCGTCTTCTTAGCTTTTCTTGTTTCCGTTTGTTATAATGTTGCTTAAGCTAACGATACGAACGGGAGAGCTTGCGATGAAAATTTATGAAAAAGCTCCAGCTAAAATAAATTTGATGCTCGACGTCATGAGAAAGCGTGAAGACGGTTTCCATGAAGTTGAAATGATTATGACGATGGTTGATTTGGCAGACCGCTTGGAGATGGAAGAGCTGCCGCGCGACACGATCATTATCTCAAGTCAAGCTGGGTATATACCGCTAGATGAGAAAAACTTGGCTTTTCAAGCGGCCAAGCTAATTAAAGATCGCTATGATGTACGCAAGGGAGTCTACATTCATCTGGATAAAAAAATTCCTGTAGCAGCGGGTCTTGCTGGAGGAAGCAGTGATGCTGCAGCAGCGCTGCGTGGGCTTAATCGCCTATGGGATCTTCAAATTCCAGAGGAGGAGCTGTGCACGCTTGGTGCAGAGCTTGGCTCTGATGTTCCTTTCTGTGTAACAGGGGGGACTGCCATTGCTAGAGGACGTGGAGAAAAGCTAGAGCCTATTCAGAACCCGCCTCAGTGCTGGGTCGTGCTCGCCAAGCCTCCAATCAATGTGTCTACAGCAGATGTCTATGGCAAGCTGAGAGCTTCTGAGCTGGCGCATCATCCCTCAACAGAGGAGATGGTCTCAGCTATTAAACGCGGCTCATTCACTGATATATGCGCAGGTCTGGGTAATGTGCTAGAGAGTGTTACCTTGGACCTATATCCTGAAGTAAGGCAGCTAAAAGATATTATGCAGCGTCTGGGTGCTGATGGTGTGCTGATGTCAGGAAGCGGGCCGACGGTGTTCGGTCTTGTATCCAAGGAGGCCAAGCTGGCGCGTATCTACAATGGACTAAGAGGTTTCTGCAAAGAAGTCTACGTGGTAAGAATGCTTACATAATGCTGACGTTTTTCTTGATTAAATCCGTATAAAAATGTTATATTGTCATTATATTATTCGGGTTTAGTGGGGGTAGATGTCGTTGAAAAAATTAAAACGAAGCGCAAGACTGGTAGAAATGACGCAATATTTGCTAAGTCGTCCCCACACGTTAATATCTTTGACAGCATTTGCTGACCGCTATCAGTCGGCCAAATCTTCCATTAGTGAGGATCTGGCGATTATTAAAGAGGTATTCGAGGAAGAGGGAATCGGTGAATTGAACACGCTGGCGGGAGCTGCTGGCGGCGTCAGGTTCACTCCAAAGATGAATGAGTCTACCGCTCTTTCGATTATGAATAACATTTGCCGCCAGCTGGAGCAGCCCGAACGGGTGCTTCCAGGCGGTTATTTGTATATAACGGATATGCTTGGTCAACCGGAACTTCTCGCTGATATCGGACGAATGTTCGCAACAGCATTTGCTGGTCGAAATATTGATGTGATTATGACGGTGGAGACGAAGGGCATTCCGCTTGCCTATGCAACGGCAGCATGTCTGAACCTGCCGGTCGTCATTGTCCGTAGAGACAATAAGGTAACGGAGGGCTCGGCGGTAAGCATTAATTACGTATCAGGCTCGAACAAGAGGATACAGACGATGTCTCTTGCGAGGCGTGCGCTTAAGGAGCAATCCAGAGTGCTTATTATCGATGATTTCATGAAAGCCGGAGGCACTATCCAGGGGATGATGGATTTGCTATATGAATTTAAAGCAACCGTCGCAGGAGTAGGTGTATTCGTCGAGTCTGGCGAAGTAGAATTGGAGGAGAGATTGCTAGAGGATTATATCTCACTGGCGAAATTGACTGCGGTTGATATGAAGACGAAGCAGACGACGGTGATTCCGGGCAATTACTTCAGAAGCTAAAGACGATAACCATAATGAAGGGTTGGGAATTGAAGTGACACAGAAGGAAATAAAGGTGATTTCTACAGACCAAGCACCAGCTGCTATCGGTCCATACTCACAAGCAATTAAGCTCGGGGGACTGCTGTTTACTTCCGGTCAGATTCCTCTTAACGCTGCAGGCGAGCTCATTGAGGGTGGAATCGAAGAGCAGACTCATCAGGTGTTCCGTAACCTGCAAGCCGTTCTTGAGGCGGCGGGGGCTACGTTCTCTGACGTGGTGAAAGCGACTGTATTCTTGAAGGATATGAATCAATTTGTAACGGTTAATGGCATCTATTCTTCCTATTTCGGAGAGCACAAACCGGCTCGTTCAGCCGTAGAGGTAGCAAGGCTGCCGAAGGATGTTCTTGTCGAAATTGAGCTCATTGCATCGACAAATGTCGAATAGTAACGAAAAAGATTCAAATTAAAAAAAATATTTTAAATAGAGCATTATTTTGGCAAAAAAATAGAAGGAATTTGCATAAAAACGTGGAAGTATACACCAAGTCTCAGATAGGCAAAGGTGGTGAACACAAGTGCAAATTACTGATGTCAGACTCCGCCGTGTAAATTCGGAAGGACGCATGAAAGCTATTGCTTCCATCACCATTGATAACGAATTCGTCGTTCACGATATTCGTGTTATTGACGGTAACAATGGAATGTTTGTTGCAATGCCTAGCAAGCGTACGCCAGATGGAGAATTCCGGGATATAGCTCACCCGATTTCTTCGACAACCCGGGAGAAGATTCAAGCAGCTGTGCTCGCAGAATATGAGCGTGCAGCAATTGAAGAAGTGGCAATTGAAGAAGGAGCTTAGCCTATCGTTTTGGGGAGATACATACGGGTTAGGAGATTTCTTCTATCATGTAATCTATCTCTATCGTGAATGTTCCATTCGTCCTCAGACGGGGACGGGAAGCTGTTTCTGTAGGGGTGACATAAGAGAGGAGAGCCGAAAGGCTCTCTTTTCTTTTTGTCCGTAATGGGATATATTCATACAAAACAGGTTGATTGGGAGGAATTACGGTTGAAGATTATGGCGATTGTGCTTGCTGCAGGTCAGGGCAAGCGTATGAAATCGAAACTATATAAAGTGCTTCATAAAGTAAGCGGCAAGCCGATGGTAGCACATGTCTTGCAGACAGTGAAGGAAGCAGCAAGCGAAAGGTCCGTCGTTATCGTCGGACATGGGGCTGATGCGGTTAAAGGTTATTTGGGTGATGAGGCGGAATACGTGCTTCAAGAGCAGCAGCTTGGTACAGGGCATGCCGTTCGTCAAGCGGAGGAGCTTATCGGCTCTGAAGAGGGAACAACAATAGTCATCTGCGGCGATACGCCTCTCGTGCGTGCTGACACGATTCAAGCGATGCTGGAGCTTCATACATCAAGTCTTGCTGCCGCAACGGTATTAACGGCTATTTTCGAAGACCCCACTGGCTATGGGCGTGTGATTCGCGGCGCTTCGGCGGGAGTAGAAAGTATAGTCGAGCAGAAGGATTGTTCGCCAGAGCAAGCAGCGGTACAAGAGATTAATACAGGCACGTATTGCTTCGACAACCGCAAGCTGTTCGCTGCACTTGCTAAGGTTACTAACAATAACGCACAGGGCGAGTATTATTTGACCGATGTTATTCGTATTTTCCGAGAGTCAGGGGAGACGGTACAGGGCTACTGTACGAATGACTTGGCTGAAGCGATTGGTGTTAACGACCGGGTCGCACTTGCTGAGGCAGAGCGCTATATGCGTGAGCGCATTAACCGCAAGCATCTGCTTGAGGGGGTTACTTTCATTGATCCGGCATCGACCTATATAGAAGCGGATGTGAAGATAGGCGCAGATACCGTTGTGTATCCGGGTACCGTGCTT
Source organism: Paenibacillus xinjiangensis (assembly GCF_059686975.1). Lineage (NCBI taxonomy): Bacteria > Bacillati > Bacillota > Bacilli > Caryophanales > Paenibacillaceae > Paenibacillus > Paenibacillus xinjiangensis. The sequence continues at coordinate 20,345 of NZ_JCAALS010000031.1, forward strand.
CGAGGCACAACGATTATTGGCGAAGACTGCATCATCGGTCCGAATGCCGATATTACGGATTCTGAGGTCGGGAATGGCGTAACAGTCAAGTATTCGGTCGTTGCGGATTCCATCGTTGGTGATGAGAGTGCTGTAGGGCCATATGCGAATCTGCGTCCAGGCTCGAAGCTCGGCGTAGGGTGTAAGATTGGTGACTTTGTTGAGCTCAAAAATGCCACTCTAGGTGATGGCAGCAAGGTTTCTCATCTGAGCTATGTTGGTGATGCAATAGTCGGCAAGGACGTTAATATCGGCTGTGGAGCCATCACAGTTAACTATGACGGCTACAATAAATTCGTGACAGAGATTGGTGATGGGGCATTCGTTGGCAGTAATGTGAACCTGATTGCTCCTGTGAAGCTCGGTGATGGCGCGTATGTGGTCGCTGGTTCAACGATTACTCATGATGTGCCTGCTGGCGATCTTGCTATTGCCCGTCAGCGGCAAGAGAACAAACAGGGGTACGCTGATAAGATCCGTGCGCGTGCCAAAGCGAAAAAAGAAAGAAGCAAGAAAGGGGAATAGCTCGTTAATTCGGCGAGGCTTGTTTAATATTAGGCTGGGATGGGTAAAGTTATATGGAAATTGACTTTACTGGGAGGTTTCCACTATGTCCATACCGATGACCGCCGAAACAAGAGTAACCCGAACCAAGGGTGAGCTCCACACGTTAAGAAAAAGCGGTAAAGTTCCTGGCGTTGTATATGGCAAGCAGCTCGCTGCTCCGACTTCTATAGCGCTGGAGGAAAAGGAACTGCTGGCATTACTCAGGTCGCATCCGAATGCCGTCTTGGAGCTTACTATTCCGTCTGCGGGCAAGCAGCCTGTTATGATTACGGATATTCAGCGTGAACCGCTGTCGCGTAAAGTACTTCATGTGGATCTACATCAGATTAATATGAATGAATCCGTCAAGACGCAGGTGCGCGTTGAAATTGTCGGGGAAGCGAATGGTGTCCGCGAAGGCGGTATTCTTCAACTGATGCAGCATGAGCTTGATATCGAATGCTTGCCAGGACAAATACCTGAATATATCGAAGTGAATGTAGCTGACCTTGAGGTTGGCAGCAATCTGCTTGTCAAAGACGTCATTGTTCCTAAGGAAGTAGAGCTGCTGTCTGACGGTGATATGGTCGTCGTGACGATCTTGGCGCCGCAGAAAGAGCTTACGGAAGAGGAAGCTGAGGACGCAGCGGTTGAGGCGACAGAGGCTGCCAGCCGTTCCAAAGAAGCACAAATGGATGAGGTTAACCAATCCTAGTATTGGAGCCTAGTGATACAAGAGCGGTATATTCCTCCCCGTGGTGGGAGAAATATACCGTTTCTTCCTGTTTTTCAAGGCGTACTGGCAGGGGAATCCCGTTATCGTGTAGAAATGAACAAGGACGGCATCAAGCTAGTAAGCTAGGAATGGAGTTATGGACATGAAGTGGATTGTAGGACTGGGAAACCCGGGAACTGCTTATCAAGGAACAAGGCATAATGTTGGCTTTATGGTTATTGATGAGCTGGCCAAACGCTGGGGGATACAGGTAACGCAGAACAAATGCAAAGCATTAATTGGCGAAGGCAATGTACAAGGGACGAAGGTCGTACTAATCAAGCCGATGACATACATGAATCTATCTGGAGAATCCGTACGTGGTTTCTTGGACTATTTTAAAGCAGAGCTATCGGACGGGTTGGTCATTTATGATGATCTGGATACTGAGGTTGGCAAAATAAGACTTCGCTATCAAGGCAGCGCCGGCGGTCATAATGGCATCAAATCGCTTATTCAGCATTTGGGAACACAATCATTCAATCGGATTCGAATGGGAGTCTCACGGCCGCAGCCTGGGCGCAATATTGCAGACTATGTGCTGGACAACTTCCCGAAGAATGAACAGGAGCTGCTTAAGCTCATGATCGAGCAATCGGCAGATGCGGCTGAGCATTCTCTCAAAGCTACATTCGAGAACACGATGGCAAAGTTTAATCTATAGACCGTTAAGCTCTGGCAATTCGGGACATACTGAAGGGTATAACTATTCTTCAGGAGGCATACATATGGCTGTGAACTATATTTGCAGGCACTGCCGCACGTCTATGGGGACCATTAACGGGAATGAAATATCCGAGCAGCAGCTCGGTTTCCATTTCTTGACCCCCGAAGAGCGCAGCGATATAATAGCGTATAACCTGAACGGTGATGTGACGGTTAAAGTGGTTTGTGACTATTGCCGAGAGGCACTGGAAGCGAATCCGGAGCTGCTGCTGGTCGTTAACCCGCTGCAGTAACAGGGTTCAGCTCCAGGCTGATCGATGTTGTAGAGCCTTAGCGTATGGCTGCTGAGGCTTCTTTTCGATCCTTTAACAAGGAAGGCTCGAGGTTGTCCATCGCAGGTGGATAATATCAACGTGGACGTGATCCTTCTTCTCTAGAACAGCTGTCGCTCGTCCAGAGAAGGAGTATTCGTTCCGCTTGTTTATAGAAACGGGGTGCCTAGACGATTGAAAGCATTAGTACAGGCTTTTGCCGCGGATCCGGATGTTCAGTCGATAATTGCCGGTATTCGCAAAGGGATGCGCGAGCAGATGGTATCAGGGCTCGCAGGCTCCTCTAGACAAGTGCTCGTGGCGGCAGTTAAGGAAGAGCTTGATCGTCCGATGCTCGTTGTAACGCATAACATGTATGCTGCACAGAAGATTGCAGAGGATTTGCAGGAGTGCTTCTCCTCCAATGATGTATTATTATACCCCGCCAATGAGCTGGTAGCTGCAGAAGCGGCGATCTCGAGTCCTGAGACGCTGGCGCAGCGGATGGATGTGCTGATTAAGCTGTCCGAAGGCTTCCGCGGGATTGTTGTCGTGCCATTCTCCGGGGTTCGACGCTATTTGCCTGTCAAGGGAGTCATGGCTGAGTCCAAAATTGACGTGCGCGTAGGTGACGTCGTACCGCTAGATTCCTTCCTGCGTCAGATGTCCGCCATCGGCTATGCGCGTGTTGATCGGGTGGAGTCGAAGGGTGAGATGAGCGTACGGGGAGGCATTGTCGACTTTTATCCGCTTACGACGCTTCATGCATACCGAATAGAGTGGTTTGGTGATGATGTAGACTCGATCCGCACATTCGACCCAGCGGATCAGCGCTCACTGGACAATCTTCAGGAATATACCGTTCCTCCTTGCCAGGAGCTTCTCGCTGATCAGCGCCGCTTCGCGGCCGCTGCAGATCATGCTGCCATTCTTCTGGAGCAGCAGTTGGATAAAATGACCGATCGTACGGCAAAAGAGCGGCTGCGTGTGGAAATGGGCGGCGAGATAGATAATCTGCGGGAGCATGTATATTTTACTGAAATCTATAAATATATTTCCTTGCTCTACCCAGAGAGACAGACCATTCTGGACTACTTGCCTGAGGACACGCTGCTCATTATGGATGAGCCAACAAGGCTGATCGAGACGGCACGCCAGCTGGAGCGGGATGAAGTAGAATGGGCCACACATTTGCTGCAGAACGGCAAGTCACTGCCTGGTCTAGCTCTGGCGCGGGCTTCAGAGGAAATTCTATATCAGCGTTCCTTCCCGACCTTGTTCTTATCTCTGTTCCTCCGGCAAATTCCGCACACGCAGCCTCAGAACATTCTGAATATGACGAGCCGTGCGATGCAGAACTTCCACGGACAGATGAACGTCTTGAAGGCTGAGATGGACCGCTGGCGTAAGACGGGTGCGAATGTCATGATGCTCGCCGGCAATGCCGAGCGAATGGAGCGGATGCGCCGTGTCCTGCAGGATTACAGCATAGAACCGCCAGTACTGATTGAGGGCAACCTGCAATCCGGCTTCGAGCTGCCTTCCTCGCATCTCGTTGTGATTACTGAGGGTGAGATGTTCTCGCAGAAGCAGCGTAAGGCACGCCGGATGGATAAGAAGATCGATAATGCTGAGCGGATCAAAAGCTATACCGAGCTGAAGGTTGGCGATTATGTCGTCCATCAGAATCATGGTATAGGTAAATACGTCGGTATTGGCACGTTGGAGATTGCCGGAATCCATAAAGATTATCTGCACATTATATATGCTGGTGGAGATAAGCTGTCTGTTCCTATTGAACAGGTTGATATGATTCAGAAGTATGTCGGCAACGAGGAGAGAGAGCCGAAGATTAATAAGCTTGGCGGCAGCGAATGGGTCCGAGCGAAGACGAAGGTACGCGCTTCCGTGCAGGATATTGCTGATGATCTGATTAAGCTGTATGCGCATCGTCAGGCAGCGCCTGGGTTCGCCTTCAGTCCGGATTCAGCTTATCAGCAGGAATTCGAGGCAATGTTCCCGTATGATGAGACGCGGGATCAGCTGCGGGCCATTGAGGAAATCAAGAAGGACATGGAGAAAACGCAGCCGATGGATCGACTCCTATGCGGAGACGTTGGGTACGGCAAGACAGAGGTAGCGATTCGTGCCGCATTCAAGTCTGCTATAGAAGGCAAGCAGGTTGCTGTACTCGTTCCAACAACGATTCTTGCGCAGCAGCATTACGAGACGTTCCGTGAGCGCTTCTCCGGCTATCCATTCAATATTCAGGTGCTCAGTCGCTTCCGCTCCCGCAAAGAGCAGAACGAGACGATGAAGGGCCTTAAGACGGGAGCTGTCGATGTCGTGATCGGCACGCATCGTTTATTGTCGCAGGATATTATATTCAAAGACCTTGGACTGCTCATTGTGGATGAGGAGCAGCGGTTCGGCGTATCGCATAAGGAGAAGCTGAAGAAGCTGAAGGCGAATGTGGATGTGCTGACACTAACGGCGACGCCTATTCCGCGGACGCTGCATATGTCCATGCTCGGTGTGCGTGATCTGTCGGTTATTGAGACGCCGCCAGAGAACAGGTTCCCTGTGCAGACGTATGTGGTGGAGCATAACATTTCCCTTGTCAGGGAGGCGATTGAACGTGAGCTTGCTCGTGGAGGCCAGGTCTATTACTTGTACAACAGAGTTCAAGGCATCTATCAGATGGCGGAGCTGCTCAATTCGTTAGTGCCTAATGCCAAGGTAGCTGTAGGACATGGGCAGATGTCGGAGCAGGAGCTGGAGAAGACCATTCTCGATTTCCTTGACGGGGAGTCAGATGTGCTTGTGAGTACGAGTATTATTGAGACAGGTGTAGATATCCCTAACGTGAATACGCTAATCGTCCATGATGCGGATAAAATGGGCCTTTCCCAGCTCTATCAGCTCAGAGGAAGGGTCGGTCGTTCGAACCGAATCGCTTATGCTTACTTCACTTATCAGCGGGATAAGGTGCTGACGGAGGTTGCGGAGAAGCGTCTGCAATCGATCAAGGAGTTCACAGAGCTGGGCTCTGGCTTCAAGATCGCTATGCGGGATCTAGCTATTCGTGGAGCGGGCAATCTGCTCGGTGCGGAGCAGCATGGGTTCATTGCCTCCGTTGGCTTCGATCTGTATTCTCAGATGCTGGCGGATGAGATTGCTAAGCGGAAGGCTGAGATGGAAGGTGTAGAGGTCAAAGAGGAGCGTCAGGTCAGCACACTGATCGATGTGAGCATCGACGCATATTTGCCTTCGGATTATATTTATGACAGCATTCAAAAAATCGAGATATACAAGAAGGTGGCAGCTGTTCGCACCTTCGAAGAGGCAGATGATCTGAGCGAGGAAATTATCGACCGCTTCGGCAACCTGCCGCAAGCCGTAGATAACCTGTTGTCTGTAGCGCGACTGAAGGTGTATGGGGCTATGTACGGCATTGAACAGATTAGCCACAAAGCAGAAGACCTTATTGTACGCTTCTCCGAGCGCGAGAAGAAGCGGATCGACAAGAAGAAGGTCGACCAGCTCTGCCTGCGTTACGAGAACAGGTTCCGCCAAGGCAGCGCTCAAGATCCCAACCCGAGCATTATGCTGCGTGGGAAGGGCCTCGAGATGGATCAAAAGCTGCAATTATTAGAGCAGTTTTTGAAGCAATATAAAGAAGCAAGGATAGCTGAGGAAGAGCTTCAGGACGCGGCTACCTAACATAAAATTCGCTTTATAGGATCGTTTTCTGGTACAATACTAACAACTTGATAATTTGAAAGGGGATTCAACATGTTGCAAAATACACGCAAATCGGCATGGCGCAGAAGCGCGCTGCTTGTAGTGGCAGCAGTGCTCGTCATGACGGTTTTGGCGGCATGCGGCAGCAAGAACGATGCAGAGAAAGAGCCCGGAACGGTGTTCGCGGGAGCTGGAGAAGGAACGGTAGTTGCTACTTATAAAGACGGCAACGTTACGGAACCAGAATTCAACAAATATTTGGGTGTATTCAATGTGATGCAGCCTGGATATGAGCAAGTTCTTGCTATTCCGCAATTCAAAGAGCAATTGCTTCAACAATTCATTTCCTACAAAATTCTGTCCGGACTTGCTTCGGAGGATACTGTGAAGAAGGCTGCTGAAGAAACGGACAAGCAGATGACGGATTTCGAAGCTGCATTGAAGGAACAACCAGCACTAGGAGAAACGCTGACGACGAACAATGTCACGAATGAAGACGTAGAAACGTACCTCAATTTGATGCTTGTAGTCGTTGATCATATGAACTCCAAAGTAACAGAAGAGGAGATCAAAGCAGAGTATGAAGCGAATTCTGCGAACTACAATAAAGTAACGGTTCGCCATATTCTAGTTGCTACGACTGATCCATCAACGGGTGAAGAGAAACGTACGACGGAAGAGGCTTTGAAGATTGCCAAAGAAGTAAAAGCGAAGCTTGATGCAGGCGGCGATTGGACTGAACTTGCCAAAGAATATTCTGATGATACAGGTTCCAAGGATAACGGCGGACAATATGCTGATTACAAAGTTACTGAGTGGGCAGAGGGCTTCAAGAATGCTGCCCTTACACAAGAGCTTAACGTTATTGGCGAGCCGGTTGAAACCGAATTCGGTTATCACGTCATTATGGTTGAGAAGCGTGATACGAAGAAATATGATGAGCTGGATGATACAGCCAAAGAAGAAGTGAAAAGCGCGGTTGCTTACACGCATATGAATACGTTCATGACGGATGAAATGCCTAAGCAAGAAGTGAAGATTACTCTTCCTGAAGCTTCTGCATCTCCTGAAGCAGGCGACGATGCAGCAGCAACAGACGCTCCTGAGGCGACTGATGCTCCAGCAGCAGCTACAGAAACACCAGCAGCTGAATAGTAGTATGAGTAGGAGGCTGTCCCTGAGGGGCAGCCTCCTTTTGTTTGAATATAGAAGCGCTGCCTTTGTCACGGGAGCGCTTCTTTTTTTGTTGTAAAATGACGATTAAAAACATAATATGAATAAATTATTTCATTATAATGCAAGTATCATTGAATAAAATTATTGAAAGCTTCAATTTATTTAAGAAATTTTATAACTTGTATGAGATGTGAGAGTGACTTCTGATGCAAAGCTCGAGATGGTGGTGCAGCCGTCATATTCTATTGAATGCATAGATATAATGTTAATTTATCTTACGTATAGTAGGTCAAAAGAAGTGATTTTATTGCCGATAAAAAATATAATGTTATATATATTGACATGTAAACTTTGCCCAATTTATAATAAGGATGCGAACAATGGAAGGTGATTCCAAGAAAATGTTCGTCATTTATACAAAATTATAGACGATTTGGGGAGTGGGGAAATGAAAAAGAGATTGTTTTATCAACTGGGGCTTGCATTAATCGTATGTAGTCTAGTGCTTGCTGCTTGTGGGAACAACAATGAACCGGCATCCACGACAGAATCGGAAACACCTGCTACAGAAACTGCAGCAGAGGGGGAAATTAAAGTAGGGGTTCTACACTCGCTTAGTGGTACGATGGCCATTAGTGAGGTGTCCGTGAAGGACGCAGAGATGATGGCTATTGATGAAATCAATGCAGCTGGCGGTGTGCTAGGCAAGAAGATTGTACCTGTAGTTGAGGACGGTGCGTCAGATTGGCCGACATTCGCCGAGAAAGCACGCAAGCTGCTATCCGAAGATAAAGTAGCTACTGTATTCGGTGGATGGACGTCATCCAGTCGTAAAACGATGAAGCCCGTATTCGAAGAGCTGAACGGCTTGCTCTGGTACCCTGTACAATATGAGGGTCTGGAAGCATCTCCGAACATTTTCTATACAGGCGCTACAACTAACCAACAGATTATTCCGGCAGTCGATTGGCTGCTTGAGAACAGAGGCAAGAAGTTCTACCTTCTCGGTTCTGATTATGTATTCCCTAGAACAGCTAACCTGATTATCAAGGAACAATTGAAGGCAAAAGGCGGAGAGCTGGTTGGGGAAGAATATACGCCGCTTGCTCATACCGAATACAGCACCATTATTAGCAAGATCAAAGAAGCGAAGCCAGATATCGTGTTCAATACCCTTAATGGTGACAGTAACGTGGCTTTCTTCAAGCAATTGAAGGATGCAGGCATTACGGCTGCTGACCTGACGACCTTGTCTGTATCGGTTGCAGAAGAAGAAATCCGCGGTATTGGTGTTGATGTACTAGAGGGCCATCTGGCTTCATGGAACTACTATCAAACGACAGATACGCCAGCGAATAAGACCTTTGTTGAGAACTACAAGAAGAAATACGGCGAAGACCGCGTAACAGCTGATCCAATCGAAGCTGGCTACACAGCCGTATACCTGTGGAAAGCAGCCGTTGAGAAGGCCGGTTCCACAGACGTAGATAAAGTGAAGGAAGCGGCCAAAGAGCTCGAATGGGATGCTCCGGAAGGCAAAGTGAAAATTGATGGCGAGACTCAGCATATTTATAAAACCGTTCGTATTGGTGAAGTGCAGGCTGATGGACAATTCAAGGAGCTATGGAATTCTGGCGATGCCGTTAAACCGGACCCTTACTTGAAGAGCTATGAATGGGCAGCAAGCATCAAACCTACGGAATAATACACAGTTATCATTGATTCTAATAGGCAGCAATTATGGAGGGGGAGTATTCGGTGGGAGCGGATGCTTCCCCTCTATTGTTAGCCGCGTTGGCACAATCATAAGGAGTTGGGAGCATGGAGATATTCGTATTGCAGTTGTTTAACGGTCTGAGTGTAAGCTCCATCTTACTGCTAATTGCACTGGGGCTTGCGATTACGTTCGGACTGATGAAGGTCATTAATATGGCGCATGGTGAACTCCTGATGATTGGCGCTTACTCCACGTATTTGACTCAGAATATATTCAAGGATTATTTGCCGGCTTCCATGTTCGACTGGTATTTTATTTTATCCATACCGGTCAGCTTCCTGATTGCATTTGTGTTCGGACTTATTCTGGAGGTTGGGTTAATCCGCTTCTTGTACGGAAGACCGCTCGACAGCTTGCTTGCTACTTGGGGCGTAGGACTCGTCCTGCAGCAGCTTGCACGGACCTTGTTCGGAGCACCGAACGTTGCGGTTACGAGCCCCTCCTGGCTTAATGGCGGATTGTCGGTTATGGGCGGCACCGTTCTTCCTTATAAGCGTCTGTTTATTATCGGGCTTGTCATTGCATGCTTGATCGCTATGTATTTCTATATTTATCGCAGTCTTGAAGGAAGGCGTATGCGTGCTGTCATGCAGAATCGTGATATGGCGGCATGTCTAGGCGTATCTACGAGAAGAGTTGATGCGATGACATTTGCAATCGGCTCGGGGATTGCGGGAATCGCCGGATGCGCCCTAACTCTGCTGGGACCTATCGGCCCTTCGCTTGGAACCTACTATATTGTCGATGCATTCATGGTTGTTGTATTGGGCGGGGTAGGCAAGCTTGTTGGAACGGTGCTCGGCGCACTTGGAATCGGTGTGTTTAATACGGTATTCGAATATTGGACCAATGCTTCTCTTGGCAAAGTTCTCGTGTTCCTATGTATTGTAGCTTTCTTGCAATGGCGTCCTTCAGGCTTCGTAGCCATGCGTACGCGTTCGCTGGACTAATAGGGGAAAGGTGGAGGTTAAATGAGACAGAGAATGCTATCTCCTGGGCGGATGTGGATATTAATCGGTTATGCTGCAGCGGCAGCAGCCTTGTTCTCGGCACCGCTGTTCTTGAGTGATTTCCGGTTAAATTTATTAGCGAAATTTCTGGCCTTTGCCATAGTGGCGCTCGGGCTTGATCTTATATGGGGATATACCGGAATACTGAGCTTAGGCAATGGGATCTTCTTCGGCCTTGGTGCATATGCCATGGCGATGTACTTGAAGCTGGAGGCAAGCGGCGGCAAGCTTCCGGATTTCATGGGATGGAGTGGACTAACAGAGCTGCCGCTGTTCTGGCGGCCATTCGAGAGCTTTACCTTCGCGGTCTTGATGGGAATATTAATCCCTTCCATTCTGGCGCTTATACTTGGCTACTTTACCTTCCGGAATCGGATTCGTGGGGTCTACTTCACCATACTCACACAAGCACTGGTTATTATTACGACTACGCTCCTGATCGGTCAGCAGGCTTATACCGGAGGAACGAATGGCGTTACGGGCTATACCAATATTCTGGGGTTATCGTTGGCCTCGCCAGATACGAAGCGGATATTGTACTGGGTTACGGCTGCTGTACTAGTGGGAGTGTTCATTCTATGCCGCTATGTGGTGGGCAGCCGATTCGGGAAGGTGCTGCGTGCCATTCGAGACGGGGAGAATCGGGTGCGGTTCATCGGCTACAATCCTGCGATCTATCAGATGGTTATCTTTACGCTGTCGGCAGGACTCGCTGGAATTGCAGGAATGCTGTTCGTGCTTCACGTTGGCATTATCTCTCCTTCCATGCTGGGAATTGTGCCATCAATAGAAATTGTGTTGTGGGTTGCTATCGGCGGCCGTGGTACGTTGATCGGTGCTGTTCTTGGAGCTGTGCTGCTTAACTGGGCCAAAAGCGAGTTCAGCACTTCATACCCTGAAGGCTGGACCTACTTTCTCGGTGCGCTGTTCGTTATAGTTGTTGTTTTCTTACCTAAGGGCTTGGCTGGACTCGTTGGCAAGATTAAGTTCAGCAAAAAGAGGAGGGAACAGGAGCATGAAAGAGTCGAATATCCTGCAGTGTGATGATGTAACGGTGGAGTTTGACGGCTTCAAGGCTATACAAGGAATGAGCTTAGGGCTGGAGAAGGGAGAGCTTCGCTTCCTCATTGGCCCCAATGGGGCGGGGAAGACCACGATGCTCGACGTCATCTGCGGTAAAGTCAGACCGACGTACGGACGCGTGACCTTCAATCGAACGATCGATATTACTCGTAAAAAGGAGCATCAGATTGCGGAGCTGGGCATTGGCCGGAAATTCCAAGCACCATCCATTTTCCCGTCGATGACGGTCGTAGAAAACTTGGAAATATCGATGCGCCAGCGGCGAGGTGTATTCGCAACGCTGTTCGCCAAGATGCAGCGGGAGGAGAAGGAGCGGATCGACAACCAGCTCCTTATGATCGGGCTGCAGGATAAAGCGAACTGGCGGGCTGGTGGATTGTCCCACGGGGAGAAGCAATGGCTGGAGATCGGTATGATGCTCCTTCAAGAGCCAGAGATCCTGCTACTCGATGAGCCAGTTGCAGGAATGACGGATAAGGAAACGGATAAGACGGGTGAGCTGCTTAAGCAAATCGCGAAGCATCGTTCGATCGTCGTGGTAGAGCACGATATGGAGTTCGTACGAAATTTCGCAAGCAAAGTGACCGTTATGCATGAGGGCAGTCTGCTGAAGGAAGGCTCGATGGACGAGATTCAACGGGATGATCGTGTAGCTGAGGTATATCTGGGGAAAAGGCGGGATGCGGATGTTAGCCGTTCAACAGCTTGAATCAGGATATGGCGAGAGCATTATATTACGTGATGTAACGCTGAAGGTGAAGCCGGGGCAGGTGGTGTGTCTGCTCGGACGCAATGGTGTCGGCAAGTCAACGTTAATGAAGAGTATTATGGGTCTGCTTAAGGCGAAGAAAGGCAATGTCTCTTATAAAGGCAAGGATCTGACCAAGCGGGCGCCGGGTGGAAGGGCGAAGAGTGGCATTGGCTACGTTCCACAAGGGCGTGAAATATTCGGGCAGCTCACGGTTTATGAGAATATATTAGTAGGTCTTGAGGCTTCGCGTGATAAGGCGCGGACGATACCGGAGGAAGCGATCGCCAAGTTCCCTGTACTGCCAACGATGTATTCGCGGCGCGGCGGAGATCTGAGCGGCGGGCAGCAGCAGCAGCTGGCTTTTGCCCGGGCGCTCGCCTCGAAGCCGGAGGTGCTGCTGCTGGATGAGCCGTGTGAAGGCATTCAGCCATCTATCGTGGATGATATTCGGGAGGTTATTCGATCGATTAAGGCCGATGGCAAGACGGCGATTCTGCTAGTGGAGCAGAGCCTCGAATTTGTGAAGAGCGTAGGCGACTACTTCTATATACTAGAAAAAGGCGCTGTTGTATGGGAAGGCGGGCTTGAATCGCTAAGCGATGAAGTGATTAAGAAATATTTGACGGTGTAGAGATAAAGATGATTAATTTATGAGGAAGGGCTGCAGGTCATATGATCTGCAGCCCTTCCTTATGGACGGTAAGAGAATAGGTTCAAATCTATAATCGTTGAAGGGCCTGACCGAGCCGCGATGCGCCTTCTTGAAGGTCTGCTGCTCCTACTGATGCATAAGTAAGACGGATGAAGCCTCTATCGGCACCGTAGATGCTGCCTGGATAGACAAGCACCCCTGCGTGAAGCACGGCATCGATCAGTTCCTTGTCGGTCACAGGCTTAGCTAGCTTCAGCCAGAGGTAGAATCCCCCGACAGGTGATTGCGGATTAAGAATAACGGCAGCATGGTCGCGAGTATGCTGCTCCAGAGCCTTAAGTAGATGATTTCTTCGCTCGAGCAGAACTCTATTGATGTGAAGTAATCTTTCACTCCAATTCAGCTTGCTCATGAGCAGTGCAGCCATCCGTTCACCAGCATGGCTGGAGCTATACCCATTAAGCCGCTTAGCTTGCATGAGCTTATGAACGACGGGCTCCGGAGCAAGCAGCCAGCCTATCCGCATGCCAGGTGTTGTAATCTTGGACAAGGTGCCCAAATAGATGACGAATCGATCACCTCCAGGCAGCGCGCGTATGGGTTTAATGGGAGCCTTATTGCTCTGCAGCTGCAGCAAGCCGTACGGGTCATCCTCAACAATGGGGATTCGGTATTGCACACAGATGGCGAGCAGTGCTTGCCGTCGTTCTATGGATAATGTTGTGCCTGTTGGATTCTGAAACGTAGGGTTAGTGAATACCATTCGGATTCGATGCTTATTGATTAGTGGAATAAGCTGCTCTGGGATAAGCCCCTCACGATCAACAGGGAGCTGATACATCCGCAGGCCGGCATCTGTGAATATACGCATCGCATATAGGTAAGAGGGCCCTTCGACGGCAATGGCATCACCTGGCTCCAGTAAATAGTTGGATATGAGATGCAGGGAGTGGGCGACACCGGAAGTAATCATTAGATCATTCGGATCTGCTTGAATTGTAAGCTGCTGCTGCATAAAAGATGATAAGGCTTGGCGTAGACCGTGGTCGCCTCTTAGATCGGTATGATAACTGAAGGGCTCGGAGTAATCTACATGTGCAGCCAGCTCTCGAAGTTCGCTGATTGGCATCAAGTCTGGCGACAGTTCGCCCATAGTGAGGTTGATTATGTCTGGTATATGGGAAGCTTCCAGAATACGCTGCTGCGAGACTCGGGTAGGATCGAATGTCCGCCATAGACTGCCTCGCTGCCAATTCGGCGTTCGCGAGGCTGCAGGCGTCTCCCACATCGAATCGCTGACGATGGTGCCGCTGCCTTGTTTGGAATGGATTAGACCCGCAGCGCGGAGCTCATCGTATGCAGACGATACGGTGCTGCGATTAATGGTGAATTGCTCTGCGAGCAATCGTTCGGCTGGCATCCGTGTGCCTGGCGGAAGCTCGCCCGAGACGATGCACTGCTCGAAATACTGATAGATTTGGCGATATATAGCGATGTCTGATGCTGGTTGAGGCTTCCATGACATGACAATCCCTCCTGTTGTCGATTATACAGCAGCAGTGAATTGGCTGGTTGGGTAAATATGCAATTGGCTGATCTCATAGATAGCTTGTGAATTTATACTGAGGGGGCAGGGTCATAAGAAAAGGGTGGGGAAAGGGGGATTCTAGATGAGGAATGTAGCTTTACTATTGTTTGATGGCGTAGAGGTGCTTGATTTTGCAGGGCCATTCGAGGTGTTCTCTATTGCTGGCTCTATCGGACAGGATTTGAATGTCTATACGGTTGCAGAGCGGGGCGGTCCCATTATGGCTGCGAATGCGCTACAGGTCATCCCTGCTTATACGATCGACGAGTGTCCGAGGCCTGATATCATCGTCATACCAGGAGGAAAGGGGACCAGACGAGAGATGCACAATCAGGTGTTAACCGACTGGATTGTAGATATACATGCTCATGCGGAGCATGTATTGTCGGTATGTACAGGGGCTTTGCTCCTTGCGACAGCAGGACTGCTCGAAGGACTGCAAGTGACAACTCATCAGTATGCATTCGAGGAATTGGCCGAGGTGCTGCCTCTAGGTGCAGAGATTGTGAGAAATGTCAGGTTCGTGGATAATGGCAAGTTCGTGCTGTCGGCAGGGATTTCCGCTGGAATCGACATGTCTTTGTATATGGTCGGCAGGCTTCTGGGTACGGACAGGGCAATAGCTACGGCGGATAGAATGGAGTATGAATGGAAGCAGGCATCAATGATGCATTACGGATAAAAGAAGCGTGGATCACTGAAAGAGTGATTCACGCTTTTTTTGTGGTTTACTTATATTGTAAAAAGTGATATCATAATTATATCAAAATAATATAAGGGGTGTTTGGATGAAAGAATCTAATGCTTTTCATGTGAATGGTTTCTTAGCGCTATTGATTTCTATTGCTTCCATTGTGGGAGGAGTTGCTCTCATTGCAAGCGGGGCATCTCAAGAGGACCCAGCTGTGGCTCCTATCGTTGCAGGTATTCTGCTTGGTGTGCTGTTCGCCATTATCGTGTCTTCACTGACGGTTGTACAACCGAATGAAGCGAAGGTCATCACCTTCTTCGGGAGATATAAAGGAACGGTCAAAGAAAGTGGCCTATGGATGGTGCTTCCACTCACGAATAAAGTGAAGATTTCATTGAAAGTACGCAACTTCAATAGCCAGACCCTGAAGGTTAATGATGCTGATGGCAATCCCATCGAAATCGGTGCGGTTGTCGTATTCAAAGTCACAGAGACAGCAAAAGCAAGCTTCGATGTCGATAATTATGAGCGCTTCGTCGAAATTCAGAGCGAAACGGCTGTCAGACATATTGCTGCGCAATATGCTTACGACACGCATTCTGAGGATGCGGCATTCTCCCTTAGAGGGAATGCGGACGAGGTAGCGGGAGAACTCATGAAAGAGCTGCAGAATCGACTGGCGGTTGCTGGCGTTCAAGTGATTGAGACACGCTTGACCCATCTGGCTTATGCCCCTGAGATTGCGAGTGCCATGCTGCAGCGGCAGCAGGCGATTGCTATTGTATCGGCGAGGCAGAAGATCGTTGAGGGGGCTGTTGGTATGGTGGATTCCGCACTGAAGCAGCTGATGGAGAATGGAATCGAGCTGGACGTGGAGCGTCGTGCAGCTATGGTTAACAATCTGATGGTGGCTATCGTCTCGGATCGAGCTGCCACGCCGGTTATTAATACCGGCTCGTTATATAACTAGGGGAATGCTCTAATGGGCAAAGAAAAAAAAGCTTTCGCGCTCCGTCTTGATCCGGAACTTCACCGCGCTTTGGAACTATGGGCGAATGATGAGTTCAGAAGTGTTAACAGTCATATTGAATTTCTGCTGAGGGAAGCGCTTAGTAAGGCTAGCAGGCTTCCGAAGCCGCCCCGTCAAGATACGTAAATTCTCCAAGCAAACAACCTGCTGCCTTCTCCTAGGCAGCAGGTTGTTTGTATTGAAGGCTGAAGCTGCCGTGCTTTGCAGCTGAGGACACTTGTGGCAAAGCTTATTTTTATGGGTAATGAAAATGAAGTGATTTATATACGCTCGAATCTGTGCATAAGAAAATGGGAGCCGATGAATACTATGGTCAGATTCACAATGAATTAGTTATCGAGTTCGCTCGAATGGAGAACAGTATCCTTATTTCTTGGTGATTCGTTATCCCGCCGGGAAGCGGCTGTTCATCGCCCGAACGTCTCCGCTAACCGTATTTCTAAAAAGGATAAGAAGGTATAGTTCTTGTATACAAAGCTTATCTTTCTCTGTGAAACGTGTCGTCCTCCGCTAAGGATGACGAAGTCGTTTCTGCTCGTAGACAGCAGTTGGAACCAGTCGACTTAAAATCCTCTAGGAAAGTGGGGCAACATGAAATGAAAGCAACTGGAATTGTACGTCGCATCGATGATCTCGGGCGTGTGGTGATTCCGAAGGAGATCCGCCGTACACTGCGTATCCGCGAGGGAGACCCGCTCGAAATATTTGTTGATCGTGACGGAGAAGTCATACTTAAGAAGTATTCCCCCATTGGTGAGCTTGGCGATTTCGCTAAGGAATATGCTGAATCGTTATTCGAGGGAACGAACCATGTAACATTGATTACGGACCGTGACAATGTTATCGCTGTAGCAGGAGCTTCCAAGAAGGAGCTGCTGGATAAGCAAATCGGTTCCCTTCTGGAAACCTGTATGGAGAACCGGAAGACTTCAGAGGGGGCAGCAGGAACATACGAGATTATTAAGGATGTTCAGGAAGCCTATACGGCTTACGTTGCGGCTCCAATCGTTGCTGGCGGTGACCCTATCGGGACAGTCGTCCTTCTCAGCAAGGATGATGCGGTCAAAATGTCTCAAATGGAAACGAAGATGGCTGAAACGGCAGCAGGCTTCCTCGCGAAGCAAATGGAACAATAATGAAGACAATTGGACTTGGTCAGTAATAGCCCGTAGGGGATATTGCCGATCAGGTCCTTTTTTAACTAAATTGTAACCTTTAGTCAGTTAGGCTCCCTTATTATTGAGAATATACAATATGACAAGGTAACCGCCTGGAGGTATTTCTAATGAAATCAACGTTCAAAATGTTAACCATAACGCTTGCTGGGAGCTGCATCATCGCCGCCTCTGTTATACCCGCAGTCCTCGCTTCAGGAGCAGCTCCTGCAACAACTAAGCCGGTGCTCAGTTCCGCTTCCTCAGTGACTTCGACACCTGTCGTAGAGGGGAATGCTGTCGTGACTTCTAAGGTTGTAGAGGATACGACTGATGTCTACACCGTTAATCTTCAAATTCCTGTGGTAAGTGGAATGCTCGATGAGCATTATCAGGACCAGCTGAACGATATAATAGAACGACATGCGATGGAGGATCTGGCGCTTATGAAGGCAGGTGCAGCGGAGGATGCGGCGTATGCCAAAGAGGCCGGTTATACATTCCGTCCATATGAGCTGGACATTCGTTATTCGTTAAAAGCGGCAGGAGGCACAACGGATGGCAGCAAGCTGTCTTTGACCGTTCAGACCTATACCTACACTGGTGGTGCTCATGGCGGCGCACGCGTGGATAGTTACAATGTGAACAATGAGCAGGAGGCGAGCTTGCTCACATTGGAGCAGCTGCTTGGGGATGACTACATCAAGCAGGTGGATACGGCTGTTAGAGAAGCCATCGCTGCTGATCCGGATTCGTTTTTCACCGATGAAATAGGAGGCTTCAAAGGGATCTCGGAGAGTCAGTCCTTCTACGTAGCGGAGGGTCAACTGTTCATTGTGTTCCAAGAGTATGAGATTGCGCCTTATGCTGCTGGCATTGTCGAAATTCCAGTAACGCTGGAGGAGCAAGTTGCTGACGTATAAGCGTTGTTAAGTGACATTCTAGAGCAGGGCGCCGAATAGGACGCTCTGCTCTTTGTGTGTGCAGGTAATCTGCTCAATTGCGAACATCCCTTGCGGCGCTCGGGGATTGACCGGTTACTTTTTTGAACATTTTGGAGAATAGGAACGGATCGGTATAGCCTACGGATCGGGAAATATCACTAACGGACAGCTCCTTATTCTGCAGGAGCAAGGTTGCCCGATTCATCCGGAATTGGAGCAAATAAGCTTGCAAGGAGACACCGAATTGTTCATGGAACAGCCCAGAGAGATACGTCCGGTCCAGGCCGACGAACCGTGCGATATCCATAATGCTTATTTTCTGACTGTAGCTGTTCTCGATAAAATCGATGGCTTTGCGTGTATAGGCTTCTTTGGTGTAGGAGGGCTTGGGCGAGTGTTCTTCCCTCGGAAGACTGGAGCATTCAATGAGCTCCGACATGAACCTCAGCAGCACGGAGCTATGCTGTATATCGCTGCTTCGGCTGCCTGACGCTAGCAGCAGCTGGTCATGGAACGTCTCGAACCAAGCATGCCCGTCTCGTGACTGGAAGATAGGCTTCTCGGCACTCAGTCCTGCTCTTCTCATATAAATAGTAGAAGCAATGCCTTTGAACCCAATCCATGAATACACCCAAGGATTCTGCTCGCTGGCTCTATAATGGACGAGTGTGTCGGGGGTAATCAAGAAGCCTTGCCCGGCTGACAGGGTATAGGTCTGATTGTTGGTTTCGAACACTCCGCTTCCTTGATGAATGTAGTGAAGCAGATACATATCCCGCAGTCCTGGCCCCCAATGATGACCGGGAGGACAGGCCTCTCTGCCGAAGAACAGAAGCTTCAGGTCAATCTGCTGCAGGGCAGATTGCTCAGCTCTAGCGATATTGATTTCAGACATACAGGACTCCCTTCGTGAGGATGGATTATAACATGTATTATGACATATAAATCTAATATTGGCTCCAATGAAATGGGATTATGACAGGTATGCAAGGGTTTGTTCCATGTTCAAGAATAAGGTCTGCCTTTATAGTTAGAGCTATGAAAGTGCTTGTAATACTTACCGATTCCGTGATAACTGGAGGTTATTAATCATGTCCAAAATTACTTTTTTAGGAGCAGGAAGTACGGTATTCGTAAAAAATGTACTAGGTGACGTTATGCTGACTGCTGCGCTGCAGGGCTTCGAGCTGGCCTTGTTCGATATTAACAGCGAGCGGCTGCAGGAATCGGAAAATTTATTGAATAATATGAAGAAATCATCGGGGAGCACATGCCGAATTCAGTCGTACACGGACCGTAAAGAAGCTCTTCGCGGCGCCAAATATGTCATCAATGCGATTCAAGTAGGCGGGTACGATCCATGCACGATTACAGACTTCGAGGTGCCGAAGAAATATGGGCTTCGTCAGACGATTGCAGATACGCTCGGCATCGGAGGCATATTCCGTAATTTGCGGACCATTCCAGCCGTGCTGGGCTTCGCTGAGGATATGCGTGAGGTGTGTCCGAATGCCTTGTTCCTCAATTATACGAATCCGATGGCTGTTCTCACGAATGTACTGTCTACTGCGGGCGGAATTCGTACAGTTGGTCTATGCCATAGCGTACAGGTTGCTGTACCTGAGCTGTTCAAGGCGCTTGGTATGGATCACACGGGTGTTCAGTCTAGAATAGCAGGTATTAATCACATGGGCTGGCTTCTCGATATTACGAAGGATGGGGTTGACCTATATCCAGAAGTGAAGAAGAGAGCAGCGGAGAAGCAGAAGGCTGGCAAGCATCATGACATGGTACGCTACGAGCTGATGAATCGATTCGGCTATTATGTGACGGAATCATCCGAGCATAGTGCAGAATATCATCCATACTTTATCAAAAGGAACTACCCGGAGCTGATCGACCGTTTCAATATTCCGTTAGATGAATACCCGCGCCGCTGCGTGGAGCAGATTGGCGGCTGGAAGAAGATGCGCGATGATCTGCTTGGCGATCGGAACGTCGAGCATTCTCGCAGCAAGGAATATGCCTCTTACATTATGGAAGCGATTGAGACGAACATTCCCTTCAAGATTGGCGGAAATGTCATGAACACCGGATTGATTACGAATCTGCCGAAGGAGGCGTGTGTCGAGGTTCCGTGTCTAGTGGATGCATCAGGTATTACCCCTGCGTATGTTGGTGATTTGCCGCCACAGCTGGCTGCTCTGAACCGCACGAATATCAATACGCAGCTGCTTACGATTGAAGCTGCATTAACGGGAAAGAAAGAACATATTTACCATGCTGCGATGCTTGATCCTCATACGGCAGCAGAGCTGTCGATCGATGATATCGTAGCGCTATGCGATGATTTAATTGAGGCGCATGGCGACTGGCTACCTGCTTACAAATAATCGATAGCGAACCTCCAACCACTGCGGGCTGGAGGTTTTTTAATGCATAACATGGTTTAATATTACTTATTATGGAATTATGGCGAGTTAGAGCAGGAGGCTAGCGGGAAAGGAATGACCTTCTGAATTGATAAAGAACGAGCAAGAAATGGTATACTACGGTTATAATCGAAAATGAAATGACGAGGAGGAGAACGACTGTGAACAGAGCAATAACGGTGATCGGGCTTGGCTCCGGTGATCCTGATCAATTAACGCTCGGGGTATGGCGCAGGCTGCAAGAGGCGTCTAAGATATATGTCCGTACAGAGCAGCATCCTGTCATGGCGCTGCTGCGTGAGCATCATATCGCATTTACCTCGTTCGATAGCGTCTATGAACAGCATGACACCTTTCCGGAAGTGTATGATACAATAGCAAATACGCTTATCAGCGAAGCTGGGCGGTCGGAAGAGCCTCTGCTATATGGTGTCCCTGGTCATCCCATGGTTGCAGAGCGTACGATTGCGCTGCTGCGCGAGCGATGCCCTGAGGCTGGCATAGCTCTTGAGATTATTGGCGGCGAGAGCTTCCTTGATCAAGCCTTCGTCAGGCTTGGTATCGATCCTATAGAAGGCTTTGCGCTGCTGGATGCAGCTGAGCTCCAGCCAGCTCTCTTGCAGCCGCGCTTACATACGTTAATTGGTCAAGTTTATGATGCATTCACGGCTTCTGATGTGAAGCTTGCGCTTATGGAGCGTTACCCGGACGATTATGAGGTTGTTGTTGGACATGCGCTCGGTGTAGCGGGTGAAGAGCAGATTATTAAAGTGCCGTTATATGAGCTCGACCGTATACAGGGCTTCGGTAATTTGTCGCTCATCTGGGTGCCGCGTTCCGATGCAGATGCCGTTCTGAATCGTTCCTTCGACAGGCTTCATGAAATTGTCGGTATTCTTCGCAGTCCTGAGGGCTGTCCTTGGGACCGTGAGCAGACGCATCAATCAATTCGCAAGAATTTTATAGAAGAGCTGTATGAAGCACTTGAAGCGATCGATAACGATGATCCAGATGGTATGCAAGAGGAATTCGGCGATGTTATTCTGCAGGTTATGCTGCACAGCCAGATGGAAGAAGAGACAGGCGCTTTCTCGGTATATGATGTGCTGGAGACGCTCAATGAGAAGCTTATTTTCCGCCATCCCCATGTATTTGGTGATCGTGGAGCGAGTAATTCAGAAGAGGCGCTCGTTAATTGGGAGCAGATGAAAGCGGAGGAGAAAAAGCTCAAGGGTACGGACGGTGCACGTAAATCCGAGCTTGATGGGATTCCGCCAGATTTGCCAGCGCTGATGAAAGCCTATAAAATACAGAAGAAAGCAGCCAAAGTCGGCTTTGACTGGGATGATCTGAACCCTGTTCTAAGCAAGATTGAGGAAGAGCTGGCCGAGCTGAGAGAAGCGATAGCCTCTCAAGATGCGGAGGAGCAGGCAGGGGAGCTTGGCGATCTGCTGTTCGCTGTTGTGAACGCTTCGCGGTTCATCCAAGCGGATCCTGAGGAAGCATTGTCTCGTACGAATGCGAAATTCAAAAAGCGATTCTCTTATATTGAAGAGCAGCTTCGTATAAATGGCAAAACTTTTGACCAGACTGATTTAACAGAAATGGACCGTTGGTGGGAAGAAGCGAAGCGACAATAGTAGCTACTATTCGTCACCAATCGTAGTAATTCCGCATCATTCGGTAAAAAAATTTCGGTATGCGGCAGGAATTATTACAACTGGGTTGAATATGTAATCTTCGTAGAGTTTATGCGTAATATTTCCAAGACCGGCACGCTTACCAGCGTTGACCGCAAAATTAGTATTTTATTTTAGGAGGATTTAATAATGAACAAAACAGACCTGATCAACAACATTGCAACAAAAAGCGGACTTACTAAGCGTGACGTAGAAGCTGTATTGAACGGCTTCCTGGGTGAAGTAACTGATGCTCTTGCTGGCGGAGATAAAGTACAACTGATTGGCTTCGGTACTTTTGAAACTCGCAAACGTTCCGGTCGTGTAGGCCGCAACCCACAAACAGGCAAAGAGATCACAATTCCAGAATCCAAAGTTCCTGCATTCAAAGCAGGTAACAAACTGAAAGACGCAATTAAGTAATTACATGAGATTAGATAAATTTCTTAAAGTGTCCCGATTGATCAAGCGGCGTACTGTCGCGAAGGATGTGTCCGAGCAAGGACGCGTCTGGATCAACGGCCGCGAAGCGAAAGCTAGTAGTAGCGTCAAAGTCGGCGACGAGCTTACGATCCAATACGGGCAGAAGAACGTAACCGTTCGAATAGAACGAATTGCCGAAACGACCCGTAAGGATGAAGCCGGTGAGCTGTACACTTTAGTGAGAGAAGAACAGCGCCCTAGAGAGAACGATCTCGAATGGCAATAAAGAATAGCTGTCATGCAGGCTTTGGCCTCGTGTGACAGCTATTTTTTTTCAAGATTTGGTAGATAGGGTAGTAACCCTGAAGGATGTTCTGCCAGGTAGAAATCTATTAGAAAAGTTCTAAAGTTCGTCCCACTCCCATAGGCTAGTTCTAAACGATGCTTTCGAAGTGGATGGAGGAACGAGTCTATGAGTGATGTAAGCAAAGGGCAGAAGCGTCAGGAACTGAAGATGCTGAACCGTAAGCTGCTCGAAATTACTGGCGTATTGAACGTGGAGAGCTTCGACAGCGAGGAGTTCTTACTCGATACGGAGCTTGGCTTTCTGACGATCAAAGGGGAAAATTTGCACATCAAGCATCTCAGCCTAGAGCAGGGCCTTGTTGCTATAGAAGGGCTAGTCCACTCGCTCGCCTATCTGGACGGTAATGCCTCAGCGAAATCCAAAGGCTTGTTCGGGAAGCTGTTCAAGTGACATTAAGCATGCAGTGGCTTACTATGGCGACCATGCTGCTGTCCGGGGTCGGAATGGGAGCTGTATTCGACGGGTATCGGGTGGTCTCCAATGAGATGCGCCTGCCGCGATGGTGGCTGCCCATTCTCGATATGATGTATTGGATGGCAGCAGCGCTTATCGTATTCCGGGTGCTGTACGCAAGCAACAACGGCGAGGTGCGGGCGTACGTGTTCCTAGGATTGCTGATAGGTGTGCTGAGCTATTATTGGCTGTTCAGCAAGCTGGTTATTGAGATAGTGAAATGGATCATTGGGGCCATTAAGACGCTTATTCGAATTATACTAAAATGTCTAGATATTCTGATCGTGAAGCCCATTCTGCTGTTCTACAAATTAGTTAAGGTAATTTTAGGTTTCGGGACTGCGCTCACTATTTTCCTCTTGAAAATTGTGATACAATTGATTCGTCCATTTTGGCTATTGCTGCGGTGGCTGTCGGGACCACTCATTCGCCCATTGTGGCGATGGATTAGTCCCTATGTACAGCGGTGGCGAGTCAAAGAGAGATGGAATCAAGCGTGGTCTTCGATCAAGCTTCTGTGGGGAAAATGGTTCTAGTAAACGCTACTATTCGCTGGATTTAAAGGGGGTACAAGCTCATGACAACTGCTGCAGTTAACAAATCAGCAGTGAATGCCGGATCGAAACGCCGGGTTAAGCTATGGATGATGTTCATTGTTCTATTTATGTGCTGGGCGGCTTATACTTTCCTCGGCCAGCTGAAGCAGCAGGATGCTACGCAGCTAAGACTTGCAACCGTTCAGAAGCAGTTGGAAGAGACAACGCAGCAGACGCAGCAATTACAGCAGCAGATTGATCGACTTAACGATCCGGAATATATTGAACAGCTCGCAACCAAGGACCAAGGCATGGTGAAAAAGGGCGTACAACAGATTCAAGTCATTAAATAGACGCAGGAATCGGGTGAACGTCTGTTGACCTTACTTCAACGGTTCGGTTATAATCACGGTAGTGAGGCTATAGCAAAAATTTTAGGGAGGAACATTTTATTTTATGGCAATAGAAGTGGGCGCTAAGTTAGAAGGAAAAGTGACAGGCATTACGCATTTCGGGGCATTCGTCGACTTGTCGGGAGGTGTCACAGGTCTCGTTCACATTTCGGAAATTGCCGATAACTACGTCAAGGACGTGAAAGATCACCTGAAGATTGAAGACATCGTCAAGGTAAAAGTGATCAACGTTGATAAAGATGGAAAGATCGGACTTTCGATTAAACAGGCAATTGATCGGCCAGAAGGCCAACAACCGCCGCAACGCGAACCACGTCCAAGTAGTGGTGGTGGAGGCGGTGGTGGTGAACGATTCAACCGTGGAGGCGGAGGCGGTAGCTCTGATCGCGGTGGACGTCCCTTCAACAAGCAATCGTCTGGCAGGCCTTCTTTCGGCAAACCTTCATTCGAGGATAAAGTGTCGCGCTTCCTGAAAGATAGTGAAGAACGCATCTCCTCCCTGAAGAAGAATACCGAAGGCAAACGCGGTGGACGCGGAGCTAAACGGGATTAATCCGAATTATATACCATATCTATTGAAGCAGAACCTTCTGGGTTCTGCTTTTTTTGCGTCTCCGCGAAGTTATCCATTATTTTCCTACGCTGGTCTTTGAATCCCGACACGAATAAACCCTCATTCGTCAGCGGGGGCGAACGCGGGTCGACGGTTTTTGTTGAAGCGATCATGCTTCATAAGTCTCGTCAGACCGATCAAGTCCATGCGCAGCAAGCGTTTGCAGGGCTGGCGACAAGGGCTGCGCATGCCATTCTTTTTGTCGGAAAAAACTTTTGGGGCGGCTCTTTAAACTGACAAACTTCATACGGACAACCTCCTATAATGAGTAACACAATACTCTTGGAATGGTGGTGTCGGTAAGTGAATAAGGAAAACGTGGTTATGTTTCCAGGCGGTAGCGGGAAGAGGGCTGGTTGGGTGCAGGGAGTGATGAGCAGAGGTCATGAGTGGGCCATGTCGAGGAGATTCATTCAGCTGTTGCTGGCGAAGAAGTGGACGTTCCTGCTTGTTGCGGTCGGCTTCTTGCTTGGACGAGCGGTTATTCTAGAGTCGTTAATGCCATTCGCTGCAGCCTATTTCGCTGTTCTGTACTTCATGCGCAAGGATGCTTATGCATGGGTGGCCATCTCCTTAATTGCCGGCAGTTGGTTCGCTGTCACGCCTGCCCCCATATGGATTGCTATGGAGATCGCCATATTATTTCTGCTCTTCAAAGGGTTAGAGACCTACGAGAAGGCAGAGCTGTCGACAGCGCCGATCCTAGTATTCGTATCTACGCTGCTTGTCCAGCTGTTCTCGATTATTATAGGGGATTCCTTAGGTTGGTATAACTTCATGATGGTTGTTGTTGAAGCAGCACTCGGATTCGTCCTTACACTCGTCTTCATTCAGGCGATACCGGTACTGACGATGTCGAAGAAGACAGCATCTCTCAAGAATGAAGAGATTATATGCTTAATGATTCTACTCGCCTCCGTCATGACGGGTGCGGTAGGCTGGATCGTCTACGGGATGTCCGTGGAGCATGTCATGTCCCGCTACATGCTGCTCTTGTTCGCTTTAGCGGGAGGCGCTCCGCTTGGAGCTTCAGTAGGTGTCGTAGCTGGACTTATATTAAGTCTCGCCGATCTGAACGCGATCGTTCAGATGAGCCTGCTTGCTTTTGCTGGATTATTGGCTGGTCTGCTGCGGGATGGGGGGAAAATGGCGGTAGCATTCGGCATGCTGCTGGGGACCTCCATCTTAGCTGTCTATGTAGGCAGTCAAGCGGATGTTATGGCGTCGACGTGGGAGTCGGTAACGGCAGCCGTTATGCTTCTATTAACGCCACGGGTCATGATTCGTACGATAGCCCGTTATGTGCCAGGGACGAATGAGCATGCGAAGTCTCAGCATGAATATGCGAAGCGAGTACGCGAGGTGACGGCAGACCGCGTATCGCAATATTCAGAGGTGTTCCGCCAGCTGTCTCGCAGCTTCGGTCAGTTGAATGGCACAGTTACTGCAGTGAAGAAGGAGGATGAGCTTAACAATTTCATGAATGCGGTTGCTGAGCGCAGCTGTGCCAGCTGTCATCGGCAGAAAGTATGCTGGGAAGACAAGTTCTATCAGACTTATAAGGTGATGACGGAGATGATGACGACGGTTGAAGAAGGGAAAGTCCCTTCGGCCAAGGAAACCCCGCGCGCATGGACATCCCACTGCGTGAAGACGGGGCCAGTATTGTCTGTTATGGAGCAGCAGTACGAGCTATACAAGAATGATATGCACTGGAAGAAGCAAATATACGATTCACGTCAATTAGTAGCTGATCAATTATCGGGCGTGTCACAGGTAATGGAGGACCTGGCGAAGGAAATTAAACGAGAGGGGCAGACGCTTCATCTACAAGAGGAGCAAATACGTGAGGCATTGGAGGGGCTTGGACTATCCATTCAGGAAATTGAGGTCATTAATCTAGAGGAGGGTAATGTAGAGATCGAGCTGTACCATCATTTCAGCCGGGGCTATGATGAATGCCGTAAAATTATAGCTCCATTATTATCGGATATTCTTGGCGAGCACGTGGCTGTGAAGTCGGAACGTGCGCCAAGCAAGAATGGGGAGGCGACGCTTGTGGTTTTCGGCTCAGCTAAGGAATATGAAGTGGAGACCGGTATTGCCGGTGCGGCCAAAGGGGGAGATTTGCTGTCTGGCGACAGCTTCAGCATGGTTGAGCTGGGCAACGGAAAGTTTGCTGTCGCTATTAGCGATGGCATGGGCAATGGCGAGCGAGCAAGGCAGGAGAGCAGTGCGGCTCTGTCGATTCTACAGCAGCTGCTTCAATCCGGTATGGATGAGCAGCTAGCGGTGAAGTCTGTTAATTCCATTCTGCTGCTTCGTTCCTCGGATGAGGTTTTTGCAACAGTTGACCTTGCTATTATAGATCTGTATACCGCGAAGACGACGTTCATGAAGATCGGCTCCACGCCAAGCTTTATTAAAAGGGGGAATGAAGTGATTCCAGTGACTGCTAACAATCTGCCGATTGGTATTCTACAGGATATCGACGTCGATATGATCTCGATGCAGCTGCAGCCTGGCGATACGCTCATTATGATGAGCGATGGCATCTATGATGCACCTGGGCATGCAGTGAACAAAGAGATGTGGATGAAGCGAATTATAACTGAGCTGAAGACGCAGGACCCGCAGGAGATGGCAGATGCTCTGCTCGATACTGTCGTTCGTTACCATGAGGGGGCTATTATGGATGATATGACAGTGCTTGTAGCCAAGGTGGACAAGCATTTGCCGGAATGGGCATCGTTCCGCTGGCCAGGTCTTACGCGAATGGAGCGTCCACGTACCGTTAGCTGAGAGATGGGAGGACAATAGGAGCGGAAGGAGGATGAAAGTGGAAGGGGAAGAGCGAGAAAAGGCCCTTTTGCAGTAGTGTGCCGGGTGCACTGCATGCAAAGGGGCCTTTTCTGTATGATTAGCTGTAAGCTATTGCAATATACATAGTACCGATAGGTCTGATCTCTCATTTGTAAGAGCTGGTTCATAGGCTGCTAACTGAAAAGGCACTAGATTCCGAAGTATTGGTATAGCGGCTGGGCCGCGATTCAAAAGGAAAAATATCGTTTATTTAGTAGTCTAGTCGTTTATCCCTCCCAAAAAAGGAAAAGCTGATAGGAAGCGTATAACCTAAAGGAGGGATAAGGATCATGAAACAAATCTTATTGGTGACAGATGGCTGCTCCAACGTTGGCTTAAGTCCTGTGGTTGCAGCTGCACATGCTAAGGCAGAAGGAATTGCAGTTAATGTAGTAGGCGTACTGGATTACGGAGATGTCGGGGAGCTGGGAGCTGCGGAGATTGAGGAGATCGCTAGAGCAGGCGGTGGTCTAAGCCGATTGGTGAATACGCGGCAGTTATCACAGACGGTAATGATGATGACCCGCAAAACAGCGGTACAGACTATTCAGCTTGCCGTACAGAAGGAATTGAAGCAGGTGCTGGGCAATGGCTCGATTGAGGCGCTGCCGCCTGAGAAGCGCGGTGAGGTTGTCCGTGTCATTGATGAGCTCGGAGAGACATCCAGGCTTCAGGTTGCCTTGCTCATTGATGCGAGCGCGAGTATGAAGCCTAAGCTGCGTGCGGTAGAGGAAGCGATTCACGATCTGATGCTGAGTCTGCAAGCGCGGCAGGGGATTAGCGAGATAGCGGTGTTTCATTTTCCAGGGTCGAGGCATGGGGAGGACTGCAAGCTTGATATGAACTGGACGAGTAATCTGACTGGGGCGCGTTCGATATTCCCGAAACTTCAGATGAGCGGGACGACACCTACGGGGCCTGCTATCATGCAGGTCATTGATTTTTATCGCCAGGGGGATTATGGTAAGAAGAGTAGTGATGAAACGGATGGGATGATGAGTGACTACGTCGTTTAAAGTCAGTCTCCGCCGCGGGTCAGTGATAATGGGGAAATGGAAGCAAGGCCGTTATCGTGTGGAGCGCCTTCTTGGAGAAGGGGCTAATGGAAAAGTATATCTTGTCCAAGGAGATCGTGGTTGGTATGCCCTCAAGGTGGGGGCGGATGCCGTTGATCTGCAGTCTGAGATTAATGTGCTTCAAGCGATCGCGAAGCAAGGCGGGACAGGCTCGGAGCCTTATATTTATGATGTTGATGATCTATATGGCGCAGACGGCCGTGAATATCCTTTCTATATTATGCGATATGTGCGGGGAGTAACATTGTCAGGTTATTTGACGCAGAACGGCAAAGAATGGTTTCCGCTCGTCGGCTTGAACTTATTGAATAAGCTGGCCGAGCTACATAACAAGGGTTGGGTTTTCGGTGATTTGAAGGTGGAGAATGTCCTCGTAGCCGATTATGGTTACGTGGAGCTTGTGGATTATGGCGGTGTAACGTCTGTTGGCAAAAGCATACGGCAATTCACGGAGATCTATGATCGCGGCTATTGGAATGCGGGATCACGATCCGCTGATGCCAAATACGATCTATTCTCGTTCGCGGTGCTGTGTATTCAGCTTCATGAGCCGCGCCGTCTGATGCAGCTAACTGCAGGCTTGCCGCAGAATCGCTCGGCTGAGGAGCTGCTGCATATTGTTACAGAAAGCCTCCCGCTGAAGCCAGTGGGGGGCTGGATCAAGCAGGCGCTTGCAGGCGGATTCCAAGATGGAGCCGAAGGGGCAGAGGCTTGGCGCAGGCTAATGCATCGCAAGGACTCGCACCGTCCCTCAGCAACTCCAGGATGGCTGAAGGGGCTTGCGGCAGTGTCGGCCGTTATTCTCGGAATATCGGTATACTGGCTGCTGACAATAGGCTGAAGCATGCACAAGCAAGTGCTCAGTCGTATGGCTGCTTAAGCTAAGATGAACACGTGTAAGTGTGGGTAGAGTAAGGAGATATGAAGAGCATATGGCAATGAAAGAAGACAATGTGCTGCAAGAGATGAAGAAGCTGGCGGCGAATGAACGGCTGTGGACGAAGGGCGACCGAATCGTGGCTGCCGTATCCGGTGGCCCTGACTCGATGGTACTGCTGTACCTACTTAGCGTACTGGCAGCCCGTGGAGAGATGGAAGTAATCGCTGCACATGTGAATCATGGGTTCCGTAAGGAGGCTTCTGCCGATGAGGCGGAGGTCGTTAGACAGTATGCGGAGAAGCTTGGCGTGCCTTTCGAGATGGTCGAGTACGATCTGCCTGCGTATATAGAAGAAACGAAGCTGAATGCCCAGGTGGCAGCGCGTGAGAAGAGATATGCTTTTCTTCATGAAGTAGCAGAGCGTTATCAGGCATCCGCTATCGCACTAGCACATCATGCTGATGATCAGGCGGAGACCGTGCTTATGCGAGTGATACGTGGAGCAGGGTTGTCGGGGATTGCTGGAATGGCTATAAGACGCCGTGAAAAAAACGTGGAACTTATTCGGCCGCTGCTTCGTATGAACAAGTCAGACCTGATAAGCTATTGCGCGGAGCAGGATATTCCTTACTGCTTGGACAGCAGCAATAATGAACGATATTACTTTCGGAATGTCGTTCGGCTTGATGTTCTGCCTTATTTATCTCAATTCAATCCGCAATTGTCGCATTCCCTTGGCAGACTTGCCGATGTGGCCGCTGCAGAGGACGAGTGGATGGAGAGCAGGGTGAAAGAGCTGTTTGCTTCGGTTGTGTCGTTCACCCCTGACGGATGCATGCTCAGCAGCAGTGAATTGTCCAGTCTTCATGTCGCTTTACAAAGGAGATTGATTAAACTAATATTAAATTATCTGTTGAAGGAAGCAGAATTTGCCTCTTTCGAGCATATCGAGACTATGCGTCTCGCCGCTGCTGATGATGCGCAGAGCACTTGGCGCTTCGATGTGGGCTTCGGCATTCGCTGTGTTCGCGAATATGATAAGATGCGTTGGATTCGAATTCATGAGGATGAAGGCAGCATATCCACTACTGGCTATTCGTACAGCATCCCCTTCGGGACGGAGCAGGTACGGGTGGAAGCGGGCGGCTGGTCACTCACTTTCGAGCATGGTTCAGGTGATGACTTTGTGAAGCCGAGCAGCAGACGTGAGATGTGTCTGGATGCACGCCAAATCGTTTTCCCGCTTGTTGTTCGGAATCGGCGTCCAGGTGATCGAATTCAAGTTTTAGGATTAAACGGCTCCAAAAAAGTGCAAGATATGTTCGTTGACGAAAAGCTCCCGCCATCCCAGCGCGAAAGGTATCCGCTCCTATTCGATGCGGAAGGCAGGCTGCTGTGGATTCCAGGGATAAGACGTTCCAGTCACGCAATCGTTGACGCGGATACGACGGACATCCTGTACATTCGCATGGATTGACGAATAAGAAGCACTGTTATACTCATAATTATAAGTAATGATGTAGGGGGATTTTCATTTTGCTTAACGACATTCAAGAAGTGCTGTACGATGCTAGCCAAATACAGGATAAGGTGAAGGAACTCGGCGCAACGCTAAGCCGTGACTTCGAAGGGCGGAATCCGCTCGTTATTTGTGTCCTCAAAGGCGCGTTTATTTTCATGTCCGATCTGGTTAAAGAAATGACAATACCACTTGAAATCGACTTTATGGCGGTTTCGAGCTATGGTCAATCGACCAAGTCATCTGGTGTAGTCAAGATTATTAAAGATCTTGATGCATCGGTGGAAGGACGAGACGTTCTCATTGTTGAGGATATCATCGACAGCGGCCTGACACTTAGCTATTTGATCGACGTATTGGAGCGCCGCAATGCGAAGTCCGTAACTGTGGCAACGCTGTTCGACAAGCCGGCACGCCGCTCTGTAGATCTCGAAGCTGATTATACAGGCATCACATTGCCTGATGAGTTTGTTGTCGGCTACGGTCTTGATTTCGCAGAGAAATACCGCAATTTGCCGTTCATCGGCATTCTGAAGCCGGAAGTATATGAGAAATAGTACCGCTAACGATGGTTTTTCAGCATGTTCTTCTTTCGTCCTTAGGTTCTCTTGAGATGGAAAGTCATGCTATGTTAAAATATTAGAAGCGTCTTGAGAGGAGGTAGGGGATGAATCGGATCATCCGTAATACTGGATTTTATTTGATCATCTTTTTGGTAACTGTTGGGATCATTCAGTTTATCAGTAATTCGAATAATACTACCGTAGGAATACGATACGATGAGCTTCGTAAGGCGATTAGTCAGAACAACGTCGAGGAGCTGACCGTTAAGTACGATGGTTATACTTATTTAATTACTGGTAAATATAAAGCTCCGCCTGCTGGCGCCGAAAGTGAAGAGTTGAAATTTACTTCACGAGTTGGTCTAGAAGCCGGGGAAGCTATTCTTGCTGCTGAAGAGCAGTATCAATTCAAGTTAGATTACAAGCCCATGGATACACCGAGCATTTGGCTCACGTTCCTTACTTCCATCATTCCGTTTGTGATCATATTCGTTCTGTTCTTCTTCTTAATGAATCAGGCACAGGGCGGCGGCGGCAAAGTGATGAACTTTGGGAAAAGCCGGGCAAGATTGTATAACGAGGAGAAGAAGCGCATCACGTTCGAAGATGTGGCGGGTGCCGACGAAGAGAAGCAAGAGCTTATCGAGGTCGTTGACTTCTTGAAGGATCCTCGTAAGTTTAATCTGGTTGGAGCGCGCATCCCGAAAGGTGTTCTGCTCGTTGGTCCTCCAGGTACAGGTAAAACGCTCTTGGCTCGTGCTGTTGCAGGCGAAGCTGGCGTACCTTTCTTCAGCATCTCCGGTTCGGACTTCGTTGAGATGTTCGTCGGTGTCGGTGCATCCCGTGTGCGTGACCTGTTCGAGAATGCGAAGAAGAATGCTCCATGTATCATCTTCATCGATGAGATCGATGCTGTAGGTCGTCAACGTGGCGCTGGACTCGGCGGTGGACATGACGAGCGCGAGCAGACGCTGAATCAGTTGCTCGTAGAGATGGATGGATTCGGCGCGAATGAAGGTATCATTATCGTTGCTGCAACGAACCGTCCTGATATTCTTGATCCTGCACTTCTTCGTCCAGGCCGCTTCGACCGTCAAATTACGGTTGACCGTCCAGATGTGAAAGGCCGTGAGGCAGTACTTAAGGTTCATGCTCGCAACAAACCGCTCGACAAGGACGTTAAGCTTGATGTTATCGCCAAGCGTACGACAGGGTTTACGGGTGCAGATCTAGAGAACTTGCTTAATGAAGCAGCTCTACTCGCAGCACGTCGTAATAAAAAAGACATCGCTATGAGAGAAGTGGATGAAGCGATCGATCGTGTCATCGTTGGTACGGAGAAGAAGAGCCGTGTCATCAGCGATCGTGAGAAGCGGATTGTTGCCTATCACGAAGCAGGCCATACGATTGTTGGGTTCTTCCTCGAGCATGCGGACACTGTGCACAAAGTAACGATTATACCGCGTGGACGCGCTGGCGGATACGTTATTATGCTGCCAAAAGAAGATCGCATGCTTGTTACGAAGAACGAGCTTCTTGATAAAGTGACTGGACTACTTGGTGGCCGCGTAGCAGAAGAACTGTTCATCGGTGAGATTGGTACCGGCGCATACAGCGACTTCAAGCAAGCGACACAAATTGTACGCAGCATGATCATGGAATACGGAATGAGCGACAAGCTTGGACCGATGCAGTTCGGCAACTCTCAAGGTCAAGTATTCCTTGGAAGAGACATTGGTCATGAGCAGAACTATTCCGATGCGATCGCCTATGAGATCGATCAGGAAATGCAGACAATCATGAACGAATGTTATGCTCGTGCGAAGAAGCTTCTAACAGAGAAAAGCAAAGAAATGCATATCATTGCACAAACCTTGCTCTCTGAAGAAACGCTTGAGCTCGAACAAATCAAAAACCTTATCGAGACAGGTTCGCTTACTGGCAATCCAGATGATAGTGCCAATGTATCGGTGGAGCCAACATCAGCAGAACCAATTATCGATTCCATTGGTGAAGTGAAGGTTCGTATTCAATCCCGTGAAGCAGGAGACATTACCCTTCCTAATCTGGATAAAGGTAATTCGAATGATGAAGAGGATCCGAATAAAGGATCGTAACAATTGAGCAGCTATTCTAACTTCTTGCCTTAGGCGGCAAGCGCTAGAATAGCTGTTTTTTCTCTTTATTAATGTTCGGATTTAGCCTATAATACGTAGTGGTAGATATAGCTATTTGTCGCGTAAAATAAGGTTAATGTAAGGTATGAATCGCGGTATTTAGCACAAATGTTACATAGTTGCAGGGGGCTGCTGTGAACAGAATTTCTATGTTAGGATAACTAACACAAAATGATTGACGTTTATTTTTTTGTAACTATAATAGAGAGAATAGTGGCAGAGGACAACAAGAATAATAAACGTAATCAGTGCCCACCAATACAAAAAGCAGGGGAGAGAACAGACAATGAAAAAACATTTCGGGATTATGCTTATGGTTGTTCTTACATTGACATTAGTACTGTCAGCATGTGGCGGCAACAAAGAAAATAACACAAACACAGGTAGCACGAATACACCAACTGCAGCACCTGAAGGTACCGAAGCTCCAGCTGAAACAGCTAAGCTTCGTGTAGGTATGGTAACAGATGTTGGCGGCGTTAACGATAAATCATTCAACCAAAGCGCTTGGGATGGCTTGAAAAAAATCACAACGGACACAGGTTCCGAAACGAAATACCTCGAAAGTAAAGGCGACGCTGATATGGAGCCGAACCTGAAAGCTTTCGTATCTGAGAAATATGATCTGGTATGGGGTATTGGTTTCTTGTTCAACGATGCAATGGCGAAGGTCGCTGCTGAGAATCCAGACACGAAATTCGCTCTGATCGACAGCGAAGTTGCTTCTCCTAACGTTACATCCGTAACATTCGCTGAGCATGAAGGTTCTTACCTGGTAGGTGTTGTTGCTGGTATGATGACGAAGACAAACAACATCGGCTTCGTAGGCGGTATGGAAATTCCGGTTATTAAGAAATTCGAAGCAGGCTTCAAAGCTGGCGTTGCCGCTGTGAACCCTGAAGCGAAGGTTGTTGTGAACTACACAGGCGACTTCGGTAAGCCTGACCTTGGTAAAGCGGCTGCTGCTACATTGTACAATGGCGGCGCTGATATTATCTTCCACGCTGCTGGTGCTTCTGGTAACGGTGTATTCAACGAAGCTAAAGCTCGCAAAAAAGAAGGTAAAGACGTATGGGTAATCGGCGTAGATAAAGACCAATCGCTTGAGTTCGGCGATGACATTACTCTGACGTCCATGATGAAAGGCGTAGAAGCTGCTGTATACAAAGTAACGAATGATCTGATCAACGGTACATGGGAAGGCGGCAAAACAATCGCCCTTGGCCTGAAAGATGATGCAGTAGGTCTTCCGTCAACTTCTGAGAAGAACGTTACACCTGACGTGCTTGCAAAAGTTGAAGAGTACAAACAAAAAATCATCAGCGGCGATATTGTAGTGCCGACCGAATAACATTCGGATTGAGGATTGTTTTGTCGATGTGTCCGACAAGACCGGCTTCGGGCCGGTCTTGTCCTTTTTTTGAAATATAGGAAAGTATATCCTTTCGCTATCCTTTCTCTATATTTCTCGGAATGAAATGGGCTGGGCCGCCACAAGGCGGTGACAGTGCATTTCACCTTGCCATATAGGGTAGAAAACCGGGGAGATGATGACGAATGGACCGGAGCACAGCGGCTGTCGAACTAAAGGGAATTACGAAACGTTTTCCAGGGTTAGTAGCCAACGATTCCATTGATTTTGTATTGAAAAAAGGCGAAATTCATGCGCTGCTTGGCGAGAATGGCGCGGGTAAATCTACATTGATGAATATCTTATTTGGTCTATACCAGCCTGATGAAGGTGAAATATGGGTTAACGGCAGCAAAACCGTCATTGAAGGGGCGGGCAAGGCAATTGAGTTAGGTATTGGCATGGTGCATCAGCACTTTAAGCTCGTACAGCCGTT
The DNA here is from genome assembly GCF_059686975.1 of Paenibacillus xinjiangensis. Lineage (NCBI taxonomy): Bacteria > Bacillati > Bacillota > Bacilli > Caryophanales > Paenibacillaceae > Paenibacillus > Paenibacillus xinjiangensis. The sequence goes on from NZ_JCAALS010000031.1 coordinate 56,122, forward strand.
CACTGTAGCGGAGAATATCGTTCTAGGTAATGAGCCCAAAAAATGGGGACTATTCGTTAATTACAAACAAGCGAATGAAAAAGTTCGGGCTATATCCGAACGCTATGCATTGAAAGTAGATCCGCAGGTGCGGATTAAAGATATTACGGTTGGCATGCAGCAGAGGGTTGAGATTCTGAAGACCTTGTACCGCGGAGCGGACATTCTGATCTTCGATGAGCCTACTGCCGTATTGACGGTACAGGAAATTGAGGAGCTTATCGGCATTCTGCGCAGTCTGGCTGCTGAGGGGAAATCGATTATTCTGATTACCCACAAGCTGAAGGAAGTTATGGCGCTGGCTGATTCGGTAACCGTTATTCGCAGAGGTAAGGTTGTTAAGACGGTCACGACCAAAGAGACGAATGAGCGTCAGCTTGCCGAGCTCATGGTAGGCAGAGATGTTAATTTCACGGTACAGAAAGAAAAGAACAAGCCGGGGGAAGTCGTGCTGTCTGTTCAATCCTTGATGATGAAGGATGGAGAGAAGAAGCAGGTGCTCAGTGGCATGGGCTTTGAAGTTCGCAAAGGCGAGATTCTTGGCATTGCTGGCGTTGATGGCAATGGTCAGAGTGAGCTTGTACAGGCGATTACGGGGATGCGTTCGATTAGCGGCGGAACCGTTAAGCTTAATAGCAAGGATATTACGAATGGCTCTCCTCGCCAGGTATCGCGTGCTGGAGTGAGCCATATTCCCGAGGATCGTCACAAGCACGGTCTAGTGCTCGATTTCACGCTTAGTGAGAATATGATTCTTGGTAATTATTTCGATCCACAATTCGGACGTAATGGATTTATTGATTATAAAGCGATGGACAAGCTGGCAGATGAACTGGTAGAGGAGTTCGATGTGCGCGCTTCCGGCATTCATGCCAAAGCAAGATCCTTGTCCGGAGGTAACCAGCAGAAGGCGATTATTGCCCGGGAATTATGGAAGGACCCTGATCTGTTGATTGCCGTACAGCCTACTAGGGGACTTGATATTGGGGCAATTGAATATGTCCACAAAAGACTCGTAGAAGCACGCAATGCGGGTAAAGCGATACTGCTCGTATCCTTCGAATTGGATGAGCTGTATTCCCTGTCCGATCGAATTGCGGTCATGTACGAAGGCAGGCTTATGGGCGAGGTTGATGCAGATAACCGCGACGATCAGCAGCTGGGGCTTATGATGGCGGGCAATACGGATGCGGGAGGGAAATAGCTTTTATGGGAAAATCAAAAAACGTATTCGATAAGCTGTTTAATGTGCAATCTGTTCTTGTACCTCTCGTGGCGATCGTTCTAGGCTTGTTATGCGGAGCGATTGCTATGTGGGCAGGGGGTTATCATCCATTCTTGGCGTACACTTCCCTGGTTAAGAAGCTGTTCGGCAGTCCGTATGATATTGGGGAAGCCATTCGTGCTATTACACCTCTGATTTTCACAGGACTAGCTGTTGCATTCGCATTCCGTACCGGTCTGTTCAATATCGGTGCAGAAGGACAATTCATGATGGGGATGACCGGTGCGACGCTTGTCGGGGTATCTCTAGATTTGCCTTGGTTCATTCATGCTCCTCTTGCTATTCTTGTGGGTGGCTTGTTCGGGGGGATATGGGCAGGAATTGCAGGTTATCTGAAGGCAACCCGAGGGGTAAATGAAGTTATCTCCTCTATCATGCTGAACTGGATAGCGTTGTTCTTCTCCAACTACATCATTGCTACATTCCTGGTCATCAAAGGCCAACAGAAATCGGAGAATGTAAGCCCTTCGGCTTCCATGGCAATCAAATGGCTGTCTGAGGAGATGGGCAATGCCCGTATGCACTGGGGCACCTTGTTCGCTATTATTGGTGTTGTTGTGTTCTACATTATTCTATGGAGAACGAAGCAAGGCTACGAGCTGCGAGCAGTTGGACTTAATCCAGACGCTGCCTTATATGCAGGCATGAACGTGAATCGTACCATTGTTAAGTCAATGTTCATAAGTGGTGTGTTCGCTGGGCTCGGCGGCACCTTCGAAATACTTGGCGTATTCGGCTATCAGACGGTAATGGCTTCTTCATGGGGCTATGGCTTCGATGGTATAGCGGTTGCTCTCCTTGGAGGCAATACACCGATTGGCGTATTACTCGGCGCTATCCTGTTCGGCGGTTTGAGCTACGGCTCGGCAGGTATGAGCTTCGGAGCTAACGTGCCTACAGAGATCGTCCGCATCGTTATCGGTTGTATCATCTTCTTCATCGCTTCTCACGGAATCGTTCGGTTCTTCTTGAAGCCATTCTTAAATCGCCGCGCGGAAAAACGGAAGGAGGCAGCTTAAGATGAACGTGCTTGAAGTATTGGGTCAGTTAGTCAATATTACGCTCGTCTTCTCAACGGCGCTAATCTTCACTGCGTTAGGCGGCCTCTTCTCGGAACGGTCCGGTGTAGTGAACATTGGCCTAGAAGGACTTATGATATCAGGGGCATTCGCTGCTGCTGTCGTTACGGATTATGCTACACAAGCAGGACTGGTCGAATCAGCTCCTTGGATAGGCTTTTTCGCCGCCATGCTGTACGGGGTAATCTTCTCCCTGCTGCATGCGGTAGCGACGATTACATTCCGTGCGGATCAGACCATCGTCGGTGTTGTTATTAACATACTGGCACTAGGTTTAGCGATCTACTTGACCAAGAGTTTATATGAAGGCTCAGGTCAGACACCAACACTAGAGAATGTCTTTCCTAAGCTTCATATTCCTTGGCTGTCGGACATTCCATTCCTCGGTGAAGGCTTCTTCACTGCTTACCCTTCTACGTACATCGTCATTGGACTGGTTATCATCAGCTACATTGTCCTGTACAAAACCACATTCGGGCTTCGCCTTCGTTCAGTAGGTGAATATCCTGGATCTGCAGATACGGTTGGGATTAGCGTGAAGAAGTACCGCTATATCGGCGTTATGATTAGCGGTGCGCTTGCTGGACTCGGTGGTGCTACGATTACGCTTACGACAACAAGCAACTTTGCACATAATACGATCTCAGGTCAGGGCTTTATCGCGATTGCTGCTGTTATATTCGGGAAGTGGAATCCGCTTGGTATTGCGGGAGCTGCTATATTCTTCGGCTTCGCTCAAGCGCTTCGGAATTTCGCGCAGCTCTTCGAGTGGTCGCAGCAAATTCCTAATGAAGTATTCTACATGCTTCCATACGTGCTTACCCTACTCGTGCTTGCAGGCGCGGTAGGACGCTCTGCCGCACCAGGTGCGCTGGGCGAGCCCTATGATCCTGCGAAGCGTTAGATAAGCTATATAATAAAGAAGTCTTCTTCTATAGACCGGAGCGATAAAGCTTCTAGTCAAGGAAGGAGACTTTTTTTTCTGAACAATAGAAACAGGGCTGTGACCTCCACATGCAGCAAGAGGTTTGGGACATTCTCAAAAAAAAGTTACAGGGAAACCCGTGAATAGACCATAACGCATTGACAGCGTCTTCTGCCTGGAGTAAATTAAACCTTAACAAATGAATTATACCTATTGGTCAAACTATAGAGGCAAACGACTTGATAAGATTGTGCATCAATTCACAAAGTCGGGCCTGATACGGAATGGGAATGAACCCCCATCCCTCATAAGAGGAGAGGATCTATTGTGGAAGCACTGGCACTGGAACGCAAAGCGGAACAGAACCGTGAGCTGCGTGAACGGCTAATGCAATTAAAGAAAGAACGTAACGCCATCATTCTAGCACACTATTATCAAAGAGACGAAATACAAGAGGTTGCGGATTTCCGTGGAGATTCCTTCCTGCTCGCACAGAAGGCAGCGGAGACGGATGCTGATGTTATCGTTTTTTGTGGCGTACATTTCATGGGCGAAAGCGCCAAAATCCTTGCTCCTAACAAAACCGTCATTATTCCTGACGAGCGCGCTGGCTGTCCAATGGCTGACATGGTTAATGTTGATGGCTTGCGCAAGCTTAAGGCGCAGCATCCCAACGCGACCGTTGTTACGTATATCAACTCCTCTGCAGAGATCAAGGCAGAGACAGATATTTGCTGTACTTCAGCGAATGCAGTCAAAGTTGTTAATTCGGTAGAAGGCGATGAAGTAATCTGGGTACCAGACAAAAACTTAGGCCACTACGTACAGCAGAATACCGATAAGAAGATGATCATCTGGGAAGGTTATTGCAACACTCATGACATGCTGACGGTTAAAGACGTAGAAGAGATGAAAGCGAAATACCCTAATGCGGAGTTTGTCGTTCATCCAGAATGCCGTCCAGAGGTCGTTGAGCTCGGAGACTTCGTTGGAAGCACAACTGCCATTCTCAAATATTGTAAAGAATCGGACGCCAAAGAGTTTATCGTTGGAACAGAAGATGGAACAGGCTATCAGCTGCGACTGGACAGCCCGGACAAAACCTTCCATTTTGCATCGAAATATCTGGTTTGTCCGAATATGAAAGTGAACAACCTGAAGAAGCTGGTGAAATGCCTCGAAACGATGCAGCCACAAATTTATGTTCCGGAGCAAGTTGCGGAGCAAGCCCGTTTGTCCTTGGAGCGTATGTTACTCGTGAAGTAGGAGGAGCATGCGCTACTCCTATGCCTGGAGGCGCCGATATTCATGATTCCTAGATACCTTGTAGATATATCTCTGAAGGATTTGCCAGTAATCGATAAAGACGTTATCGTGATCGGGGCCGGCATTGCCGGTCTTTTTACCGCATTAAGGGTTAGCGACGACGATAATTCGGTGCTTATGATTACGAAGAAGTCGCTGCTCGACAGCAATACTCGCTATGCTCAGGGCGGTATAGCAGCCGTTATCTCTGATGATGATTCCCCTGCCTATCACCGTGAGGATACCTTGATCGCTGGTGCTGGGCTATGTTCCGTTGAGGCGGTAGATGCATTGGTGCATGAGGGTCCGACAGGTGTTAATCATCTGATTAACATGGGTACTAGGTTCGATCTTGAGAACGGAGAGTTTGCCTTAACGAAGGAAGGAGCACATAGTCAGCGCAGAATTCTGCACGCTAATGGTGATGCTACCGGCTATGAGATTGTGCGCGCCTTATCGGAGAAAGCGATCGCTGATCCTAAGATTGAGGTGTGGGATGATCATTTCGTTATCGATCTAGTTACACAAGATGGAGAATGCTGCGGGGTAGTCGTACAGAAGCCGGATGGACAACGATTGTATATTCGTGGGAAAGCGACAATTCTATGCTCCGGCGGAGCTGGACAGCTCTACCGTTATACGACTAATCCTGATGTAGCTACCGGCGATGGCATCGCTATGGCTTACAGGGCTGGAGCTTACATACAGGACGCGGAGTTCATCCAATTCCATCCAACCTCCCTCTGTTATCCTGGCGCGCCGCGGTTCCTTATATCGGAGGCGGTTCGTGGCGAAGGAGCGATACTGCGCAACATCAAAGGGGAAAGATTCATGGATCGTTATCATGAACAGCTGGAGCTGGCCCCTCGGGATGTTGTTGCGCGCGCCATTATTAGCGAGATGGAAGAAACCAGATCGACATTCGTCTATATTGACGTGACCCACGAATCTCCGGAGATGGTCAAGCACCGTTTCCCTAATATATATGAATTCTGTCTGCAATATGGACTAGATCTAACAACGGACTGGATTCCAGTAGCTCCGGCGGCCCATTATATGATGGGTGGAGTTAAAACCGATTTAAACGGGGAAACCAATATACGTAGGCTGTATGCATGTGGAGAAGTATCTTCGACAGGCGTTCACGGCGCTAACCGTCTAGCCAGCAATTCCTTGTCTGAAGCTATCGTGTTCGGCAAGCGTATTGTGGATAGCATTAGCAAGCTTGCTCCGCTGGAGACTCAGCCAATTATTCATAATGAAGAAGAGCGCAGCAGCCTCCCTATGCAAGCAGTTGTGGAGAAGCGTCTGAAGCTGCAAAAGATTATGGTTAGGTATGTAGGCTTGCGCCGCGACGAAAAAGGGTTGGAAAAAGGTCTTGAAGAGCTGAAGCGTCAATTATCCATCTTCCAATCCGTGCTAACGAAACGGGAAGAATATGAATTCGCCAATCTGCTCACTTGCGCAATAGTGACGACTGAATCAGCGCTGCAGCGCGAGGAAAGCCGCGGTGCTCATTATCGCGAAGACTTCCCAGACCGGGATGATGCAGTATGGCAGAAGCATACCGTGCTTCACCGTTTACATGGGATGACAGAGGAGCGAATAATTCATGTTTGAGACGACGTTCAGCGGATACAATGATGCCCTGCGGCAGCAGATTCGCAGCTGGCTGGCTGAGGATATCGGCAGTGGAGATATAACAACAGCAACAACGATTCCTGCAGGATCGCATTCCAAAGCAGTGATACATGTGAAGGAGAACGGCATCATTGCAGGCATTCCGGTTGCTAAGCTTGTATTCGAGGTTGTAGATCCGACGCTGGTCTTTGATGCGAAGGTACAAGATGGTGAGCAAGTAGAGAAGGGCACCGTGCTTGCTGTTGTCCAAGGCAGCACACACAGTCTATTAACTGGCGAACGTCTGGCACTCAATCTCATGCAGCGCTTGTCCGGTATTGCGACGAAGACGAATGCTTTTGTCACAGCGCTGCAAGGATTGCCTGTTCGGCTTGTAGATACGCGCAAAACAACACCGGGGCATCGTCAACTGGAGAAATACGCGGTTCGCGTAGGTGGTGGAGCCAATCACCGATTCGGTCTCTATGATGCCGTGATGATCAAAGATAATCATATTAAAGGGGCAGGCGGCATTCGTGAAGCTGTGGAAGCCGCACGTGCAGCTATTCCTCATACGATGAAGATTGAAGTAGAGGCGGAGTCGCTTGGCCAGGTGGAAGAGGCGTTGAACTGCGGTGCTGACATCATTATGCTCGATAACATGAAGGCTCCTCTCATGACGGAGGCTGTAGCTCTTATTAAAGGCCGTTCTCCGCATGTTATAGTGGAAGCATCGGGCGGCGTATCCCTTGAGACTATTCACTCCATCGCTGTATGCGGTGTGGATGTGATATCGGTAGGCGCTCTGACGTATTCTTTCCACGCGCTTGATATCAGTCTGGATCTGAATGAGAAAAAAGGAGGCGCCACGCTGTGATTCTAGTTATTGACGTCGGCAACACGAACATCGTACTTGGCGTCTATAAGCATAAGAGCCTGCTCCATCACTGGCGGCTTAGCACGAACCGCTCCGCTACAGTGGACGAATATGGCATGAATATTCACAATCTATTCCATTATGCAGGCATTAAGCTGGATCAAATGGATGGCGTTATTATTTCATCCGTCGTGCCGCCGCTGATGCGGACGCTCGAGGAGCTGTGCAAGAAGTATTTGCGCAAAACGCCTCTCGTTGTTGGACCAGGCATCAAGACTGGTCTGAATATACGTTATGAGAATCCGCGTGAGGTTGGGGCGGATCGTATTGTGAATTCGGTAGCCGGAATTGAGAAGTATGGAGCTCCGCTAATCGTGGTAGACTTCGGAACAGCTACAACCTTCGATTATATTGATGCTTCCGGCAGCTATCTTGGCGGTGCCATCGTGCCGGGTATTGGCATATCGACAGAGGCCTTGTATCAGCGTGCGGCTAAGCTGCCGCGAATTGAGCTGGTTAGACCGCGCAGCGTAATTGGCCGGAATCCGGTGACGTCTATGCAGGCAGGCATTATTTTTGGCTATGCAGGACAAGTCGATGGTATTGTCAAACGTATTCGCAGCGAGTTCCAAGTGTCACCTAGAGTAATTGCAACAGGCGGTCTTGCGGAGTTAATTAGTGCAGAATCGGAAACGATAGAATTAGTCGACCCTCTTCTGACTCTGGAGGGGTTACGAATCATATATGAACGGAATCAGGAGGGATCATAGTGGAGCGAACACAAGATATTCTAGTCAGAGGTACGGCATGGGGTGGTAAAATTCGCGTATTCGCAGCCTGTACAACACAGCTTGTATCGGAGCTGCAGCGTCGTCATCAGACATTGCCTACAGCTACTGCTGCCTTAGGACGTACAGCGACAGCAGGAGCTATTATGGGAGCCATGCTGAAGGGTGAAGAGAAGCTGACGGTTCAAGTAAAAGGCGACGGACCGGTCGGACAAGTTGTTGTTGACACTAATGCATACGGGGAAGTGCGCGGGTATGTAGATAACCCTGAAGTGCTGCTGCCAAGCAATGAGCATGGCAAGCTTGACGTTGCTGGTGCTGTTGGGCGGACAGGCTATCTCCATGTGATCAAAGATCTCGGCCTCAAAGAGCCTTATCGCGGGAGCGTTCCTATTGTGTCTGGAGAGCTGGGTGAGGATTTCACTTATTACTTCGCAGTATCCGAACAGACGCCATCTGCCGTAGGTCTTGGAGTTCTCGTAGATGTTGACGGATGCGTTATCCATTCCGGAGGCTTCATTGTACAGCTAATGCCAGGCCTGACGGATGAGGAGATTACTCGCTTGGAGCAGGCTGTTGGCTCGATGCCGCATGTGACGGCCCTTCTGGATCAAGGTGAGACGCCTGAAGGTATTCTTCGTAGAATCGTTGGAGACGATCTGCAGATCCACGATACGATGGAGTTGAAATTTCAATGCAAATGCTCCGAAGAACGAGTGGCACAGACACTGATCAGCTTAGGAGAATCGGAATTACAGCAAATCATTGAGGATGACGGAAAAGCGGAAGTCGTTTGCCATTTCTGCAACGAAGCGTATACTTTTGACCGCGACCAGCTGGAGAAGCTGCTCGACCAAGCCAAACCGAAGCCGATCCAATAGGCGGGGGCATTAGGGGAATGAAGAAATTCGGGGTAATGAAGACGATTGTCGTTCTTCAAGCGGTGTGCATGATTGTTCTTAGTGTTGTTGTTGTAGTTAGAATGTCTCCTATGATGAAACCAGATTCAGATGAGGAGACAGAAGCACATTCTGGCAGTGAGGCTGTCTTGGATGGCGATATAGCGGCAACAGTAGGTGGTTCTCCGATACTGATGGGGGAGCTTGAGAGCAAGCTGTATGCGCAGTACGGCGATACTGTACTAAGAACAATGATGGTGCGCAAAGCTATCGATCTCGAAGCGGAGGCACAGAGGCTGGAAGTGTCTGCGGAGGAGCAGGAACGGGAGCTGGCTGCTATGATTGCAGGCTATGATGATGAGGATGCTTTTTATCAGATTATGAATGAGCAGCTAGGCATGTCCAGAGATGATGTGCTGGAGGATCTCAAGTACAAGCTTCTGTTGGAGAAAATAGCTATTCTGCCTGTTATTCTATCCGAAGTCGATGTGGAGCAATACATATCGGAGCATTCCGAGCAGTTCGCTCCCCGTCTGCAGCTTCATCTTCAGTGGATTGTGACGGAATCTCTCGGTGAGGCAGAGAATATGCTTAATCGATTGGCCGATGGCGATGACTTCACTCAGCTTGCTGAGTCGTATTCCATTGATGAATTCACAGCAGAGCTAGGTGGTGATCTAGGCCTGATTGATTCCGATGATCCTTTTTATGATGCAGCTATGATGGATACGGCAAGCAGACTTCAGACTGGAGAAATGGCAGGGCCGCTGAAGGTTGAAGAGGGCTATGCTATCATTCGTGTAACGGAGCGTCAGAGGACCTCCGCCCTAACGGGGCGTGTTCTTTATGAGACGGCCCGCAAGCAGCTAGCTTTATCACACGCGAAGCCTTTGGAGGAAGTAGAGGACCAGCTGCTGCTCAAATATGATGCGATAAAAGAAATGTAAGAGTCCTAATCCCTATTAATTTCAATAGGATGGAAAGTAGCTATTGACAACGGATACAGGTCATTGATAATATGGAATTAGTCAAAATACCAACTGAATTAGTCGGAATAAGGAGGACATCATTCCCATGGCCAAAATTGTACAAAGCGTAACTGAACTTATTGGTGAAACACCGTTAGTCCGTTTGAATCGTCTCGTTCCTGAGGATAGTGCAGAAATTTATGTAAAGCTGGAGTACCAGAATCCAGGTGCAAGCGTAAAGGACCGTATTGCAATCAGCATGATCGAGGTTGCTGAGCAAGAGGGACGCATTAAACCAGGTGATACGATCGTAGAGCCTACTAGCGGTAACACAGGTATCGGTCTTGCTCTTGTAGCAGCAGCTAAAGGCTACAAAGCGATTCTTGTTATGCCTGAGACGATGAGTATTGAGCGTCGTAACCTGCTTCGTGCTTATGGTGCTGAGCTTGTTCTGACTCCGGGCTCCGAAGGCATGAACGGTGCAGTTCGCAAGGCGGAGGAGCTGGCAAAAGAAAATCCTAGCTACTTCATCCCGCAACAATTCAAAAACCAAGCGAATGTGAAAATCCACCGTGAAACGACAGGTCCAGAAATCGTTGAGGCGATTAACTCCCTTGATGGCAAGCTGGATGCATTCGTTGCTGGTATTGGTACGGGCGGAACGATTACAGGTACAGGTGAAGTACTGAAAAAGAACTTCGATAACATCAAAATTGTTGCAGTAGAGCCAGCTGCATCGCCAATCTTGTCTGGCGGCCAGCCTGGTCCACATAAAATTCAGGGTATTGGCGCTAACTTCGTGCCAGACATTCTGAACCGTGATATCTATGACGAAGTAATTACAGTAGAGAACGATGATGCGTTCGAATATGCTCGTCGTGCTGCCAAGGAAGAAGGGCTGCTTGTCGGTATTTCCTCCGGCGCTGCTATCTTCGCTGCATTGAAAGTAGCCAAAGAATTGGGTAAAGGCAAACGTGTCGTTGCCATCGTTCCAAGTAACGGTGAGCGTTACCTGTCTACGCCTTTGTTCAACTTCGATAACTAATAGCTGTAATGACAGAAGCCCTCCATCGCTTGAATGGAGGGCTTCTTTTGTATACGAATGTTCACATGCCAGGAGGCACATAGGCTCCTAGCGGTTTATTTATCATTCTTAGTAGCCGAAGCCGCCGCCAAAAATTCCGCAGCTGCAAGCGATAATGACCAACAAAATGAAAAGTACAAGAATGGCACCTGTGTTATTGAATGCTCCACCAACATATCCGGACATTTAAAGCACCTCCTTGCATTTGTGGATACACTGTAATTTATGCACCAGGCTGCAATGTGATTGGGTGTTTGTTCCGTGGACATTATATCCATGTCATATGCCCAGATTGACAAGCCGCTGGACAGCTGGAAGGGGATGCACACAGCATGGGGTTTGAGGATGCGGCAGTCTTTTCTTTTTACCCTTGATTCGGTATACTTAGCAGATCAAACAAGCTTGTTGAACGGGGGTTGAAGGTGATGTACACCGCTTATGAGCAGTGGTCGGGGTGGCACGCCGAACGTAAGTACACGACCTTGCCATTGTTGAAAAAAATTCCTATGGATGCTGTGCGTGTATCCTCATGGGAATCGGTGTGGCAAGAGGCATCTCCTCATGCTTTTGTACTGGAGAGCGGTAAAGATGGCCGATATTCGTATCTAGGATTGCATCCAGCAGCGATGATACGCGGCAAAGGGCTGTCGGCTCAATCGACAACCTATGATCTGCAGGGAGGCGCAGCAGCGACCTCAGAGTGGCAAGGGAAACCGCTAGAGGTCGTGCGCCGGTTCATGGAGCCATATCAATCTCCCAAGCTTGAACAAGGTCCCAAATGGACAGGCGGCTGTGTAGGCTTCTGGGCCTACGATGTGATTCGCTCGATTGAACGACTGCCGGTGCTGGCATCGGATGATCTAGGTCTGCCGGATTATTTGTTTCTGCGAATGAATGAGCTGTGGGTTATAGATCATGTCGAGCAGATGCTCTATTGCTCTGTGCATACAGCAATTGAAAGCGATGTGGAAGCAGCTGTCTTAAGAGAGCATTATGAGGCTGCAGTTGTTAAGGCAGATGAAATGGCTGTTTTCTGGCACAAGCATTTCAGCCATTCGCCATCTAAGGAGGCTGTGCGCGAGCAGCGCAAGCAGCTGATGGCTGATGACAGCCTTCATATTGATGTAGAATCAGTGGCAGGAATTACATCGCCATTCTCCAAAGAGGCATTCATGAATGCAGTAAGACGAATTCAGCAATATATCGGCCAAGGCGACGTCTTCCAAGTGAATTTATCGGTGCGTCAGAGCCGGGAGCTGAGCTTAGCCCCAGAGGAATTATATGAATGGCTGCGTATATTCAATCCTTCCCCATTCATGGGCTTCCTGCGCTGCCCGGACTTCCAGCTAGTATCTGCCTCGCCTGAGCTGCTTGTTGAGCAGAAGGGGAGTAAGCTGGTTACACGTCCGATTGCAGGCACACGGAGGCGGGGCAAGACGGAGGAAGAGGATCTGCTGATGGCGGAGGAGCTGATCTCGAGCGAGAAGGAGCGGGCTGAGCATATTATGCTCGTCGATCTGGAACGCAATGATCTTGGACGGATATCCACCTACGGGACGGTTAAGGTGGAGGAGCTGATGGTTATTGAGCGCTACTCCCATGTCATGCATCTCGTATCGCAGGTTGTAGGACAGCTTGCGGAAGGTAAAGATGCTTATGATGTTATTGCAGCTACTTTCCCTGGCGGTACCATTACAGGAGCACCTAAGATCAGAACAATGGAGATCATAGAGGAGCTTGAACCAGTTAGACGCGGACCTTATACCGGTTCTCTTGGATGGATTGACTATAATGGCGATATGGAATTTAATATTATAATAAGAACGATGGCAGTGAAGGATGGCAGCGTACATATTCAGGCAGGGGCAGGAATCGTCATTGATTCTGATCCGGAGCGTGAATACTATGAATCTCTAAGCAAGGCTAAGGCGTTGTGGAAGGCCATTCAGTATAGTGAAAAATATGCGGAGCTTGCAGGCCGCTCATAACGGCTAAGCAGGATAGAAGGGGAGCGGGAGCGATGATTCTTGTTATTGATAACTACGATTCGTTTACGTACAATTTGGTGCAATATTTAGGCGAGCTGGGCGAAGAAGTAGTCGTGAAACGGAATGATGAGATCGATCTTGCAGGAATCGAAGCGCTGAAGCCTGATCATCTGCTGATCTCTCCGGGACCATGTTCACCGAATGAAGCGGGCATTAGCTTGGCATTAATCGATCATTTCAAAGGAATCATTCCAATATTCGGTGTCTGCCTCGGTCATCAATCCATTGGACAAGCATTCGGCGGTGACGTTGTGCGCGCAGAGAAGCTGATGCATGGCAAAACCTCTGAGATTATTCATGACGGCAGAACGATATTCGAAGGTATTCCATCTCCTTATACGGCGACTCGTTATCACTCCCTGATTGTGAAGCGTGAGACGCTGCCTGATTGCCTCGAGATCAGCGCAGAGACAGCTGAGGGAGAAATTATGGCACTTCGGCATAAAGAGTATCCGATTGAAGGCGTACAATTTCACCCGGAATCGATAATAACGAAGCACGGGCTGACTTTGCTTCGTAACTTCTTGCAAATTCGGACTGGCGCGGCTCGATGAGAATCGGGTTTAACGGGTCAGTGATGGAAGCTGGCGAAGCTGTGATCTCAATTTATGATCACGGCTTTTTGTACGGAATGGGGTTGTTCGAAACCTTTCGCACCTATGGGGGCGAGCCTTACTTGCTGGATCGTCATCTGCGCAGGCTGGCTGAGGGCTGTGAGGAGCTAGGCATTGCGTATAAGCCAGACCAGGCAGCTATGGAGAAGCTGATAGGCGAGCTTCTGCGAGTCAATCAGCTTGCGGACGGTTATATCCGTCTAACGGTCACCGCAGGCGAGGGTGAGCTCGGCTTGCCTTCTGGAGATTATGAGCAGCCAACAGAGCTTATGCTGATCAAAGCCCTGCCTCCGCACAGCGAAGCATTATACACGGAAGGCAAGGAGCTAAGAGTGCTTAAGACGATCCGGAATACGCCCGAAGGAAGCATTCGATTCAAATCACTCCATTATATGAACAATATTATTGCCAAGCGCGAGCTGCTGGCTAGCGGAGCTTCAGCTGGAGCAGAAGGCTTAATGCTAAGTGGTGAAGGTCTATTGGCAGAAGGCATTGTGAGCAATCTCTTTTTTGTGAGAGACGGCATGGTGTGTACACCCTCTATAGATACGGGCATATTGCCTGGCATTACTCGGAAGCGAGTGCTTGAGCTCGCTAGACTAAACGGCTATCACACGGAGGAAGGGCATTATCGTATGCCGGACTTGCTTGCTGCAGAGGAGGTATGGATGACGACCTCTATTCAAGAGCTCGTTCCCATTACTCGTCTGACGGATGAGGCAGGCGACACTACCCTTATAGGGCAAGGGCAAGCGGGACCTATTCTGCGCCAGCTGTTAATGGCTTATCGGATGGATACTGGCAGTCTGGCTAATGAAGGACTAGAGGTATGAATAGAAAGGAACAGGGTGATAAACGCGATGGAGCTCAGAAGAGGATTAGGTACAGCACAGCAGGGAAGCAGCGAGAGTAGGAAGCCGTCTATCTGGAGTCGCTCCTATGACTTTGGTGATGGAGTTAAGCTTGAGCTGGGTGCACGAACGCTCATTATGGGCATTCTGAACGCCACCCCTGATTCCTTCTCAGATGGCGGCCGCCACAATCATGCTGAAGCTGCTGCTACCCATGCATTAGCAATGGTCAATGAAGGCGCGGATATCATTGACATTGGTGCAGAATCAACGAGACCTGGCTTCGAGCCGGTCAGCCTAGAGGAGGAGCTGAGAAGGCTGCTTCCAGTCATTCAAGCCGTGAAGGCAGCAGTCCCTCATGTGCCGATCTCTATTGATACGTACAAAGCGGAGACAGCACGCCAAGCCATGGAGGCAGGTGCTCATCTCATTAATGACATTTGGGGACTGAAGTATGATCCATTAATGGCCAAGGTTGCCGCTGAGTGCGGTGCCCCGGTTATTATTACTCATAATCGGCATGACAAGGACTATGGCGATTTCGTTCCTGATGTGCTTGCTGACCTGCAAGCAAGTATTCATATTGCCCAGCAAGCCGGCATTGCAGAAGATAGAATCTGGCTGGACCCCGGCATTGGGTTCGCCAAGACCGCTGAGGACAACCTGCGTTTGATGGCCCATCTATCTGAGCTCAACGCGCTTGGCTACCCTGTGCTGCTGGGCACCTCACGCAAGGGCTTTATCAAGCAAGTGCTGGAGCTTCCTTCGAATGATGTTGTGGAGGGTACACTGACCACGACAGTTCTAGGTATTGCTCAGGGCTGCCAGATCGTCCGCGTGCATGATGTTCAGGCTAATAAGCGGGCTGCTAAGATGGCGGATGCGATCTTGTATCCGCGTTAGGTAGATTACAGGAAGAAAGCGAGGGTTATCTCATGGATAACATGATTGTCAAAGGCATGCAATTTTATGGCTATCACGGTGTATTTGCCGAAGAGAATAAGCTTGGACAGAAATTCGGGGTTGATCTCGAGCTGAAGCTGGATTTGGAGCGGGCGGCGAATGAGGATGATCTGAACTATACCGTTAATTACGCCGAAATACATGCGCTTGTGAAAACAATCGTCGAAGGCAAGCCCTACCAATTAATTGAAGCTTTAGCCGGCGGCATTGCAACACATGTACTTGCGGCTTATACTATGATAAATGAAGTGACGGTTCGTGTAACGAAGCCAAATCCGCCATTTGATATCCATTTTGATGGTGTTACAGTCGAGCTGCGCAGAAAGCGGGATGCTGATGGACGCGCAATTCCCGTATAAGCCGAGCACGACCGCATATATCGCATTAGGCTCTAACATTGGCGATCGGGAGCTGCTTCTAAGGCGGGCTGTACACTATTTGCATGAATATCCGGGCATCGAAGTGCTTCGCCTATCAGGTATTTATGAGACTGATCCTGTAGGCTATACCGATCAGCCTGTGTTTCTAAATATGGTTATTGCAGTACATTCAACGCTGGCACCTCTGGAGCTGCTTCACATGCTGCTTGATGCAGAACGGCTTCTTGGCCGTGTGAGGGACATTCGCTTCGGGCCGCGCACCATAGACCTTGATCTGTTGCTGTATGCTGACGTCTTGATGGATAGTGAGGAGCTTACGCTCCCGCATCCGCGCATGATGGAGCGTTCCTTCGTACTCGTTCCGCTTGGTGATGTCATAGAGCAATCCCATCCGCTTGAGGATGAGGTTGCGACAGCTGCAGCTGCGGCGCTTCAGGATGGAAAGGAAGGCATCACGTTATGGAAAACCATCAATTGGCTCAACGAGTTAGAGCGTTCCGAAAGCTGAAAGGCTATACTCAGCAAGAGTTAGCGAAGGTGCTAGGCGTATCTGTTGCGGTTCTGGGATCACTAGAGCGTGGTACTCGCAAGCCTGATCCGAAGCTATTAACGAACATTGCCGATACGCTCGGTATTAGCTATGACGAATTAACCGATACAGATAAATAGTCCCGTTCATTATAGAAATGCTGGCACAAATAGATACTGATAAAGGAGGAGGAGGAAGAGAAGACATGCTCAAGATCGGAGATATTGAGATGAAGAACAGAGTCGTGCTCGCGCCTATGGCAGGCGTGTGCAATCCGGCTTTTCGTCTAATTGCCAAAGAATTCGGCACAGGCCTTGTCTGCGCTGAGATGGTCAGTGACAAGGCTATCCTGCATGGCAACAAACGCACGATGGAGATGCTATTCGTCGATGAGCGAGAGAAGCCGCTTAGTCTGCAAATATTCGGGGGCGACCGC
The DNA here is from genome assembly GCF_059686975.1 of Paenibacillus xinjiangensis. Classification (NCBI taxonomy): domain Bacteria; kingdom Bacillati; phylum Bacillota; class Bacilli; order Caryophanales; family Paenibacillaceae; genus Paenibacillus; species Paenibacillus xinjiangensis. The sequence continues at coordinate 72,812 of NZ_JCAALS010000031.1, forward strand.
GAATCCTTGGTGGAGGCAGCGAAAATTGTCGATCAACAGACGAATGCTGATATAATCGATATTAACATGGGATGCCCGGTTCCGAAGGTAACGAAGTGCGATGCAGGTGCACGCTGGCTGCTGGACCCGAACAAGATTTATGAAATGGTATCGGCGGTAGTTCAGAATGTGAGCAAGCCGGTTACCGTGAAGATGCGTATTGGCTGGGACGATGAGCACATCTTTGCGGTAGACAATGCGAAGGCTGTTGAAAGTGCAGGCGGCAAAGCGGTTAGCGTGCATGGACGTACACGTGAACAATTGTATACAGGCAAGGCTAATTGGGACATTATAAAAGATGTTAAACAAGCGGTAAGTATTCCCGTAATCGGTAATGGTGATGTATTCTCCCCTGAGGATGCCCAGCGTCTTCTCGATCATACGGGCTGTGACGGTGTAATGATCGGACGCGGCGCACTAGGCAATCCATGGATGCTATACCGGACTATACAGTATTTGTCGAATGGTGAACTTCTGCCTGATCCACTCCCTCGCGAGAAGCTGGAAGTGGCTATCTTGCATCTGGATCGTCTCATTGCACTGAAGGGTGAATCTGTTGCCGTTCGCGAGATGCGCAAGCATCTAGCATGGTATCTCAAGGGTCTCCCTGGTGCGGCACGAGTTAAGGATGTCATCATGGAAGAAACCGGACGTGACCGTATGGTTGAGATTCTAGATAACTACATCATCTCTCTTGATGAAGAAGCTTTAGCAGCGGGCAGCGTACAATAATAGGTGGAAGAGGGGAAACGAGTAATCATCATTGCCCTCTTCTTATCATAACTTTGCCTATCATTCATACATACTGGAGATCATGCTCTATGACTGGGCAACTGTAAAGCGGTTTCAGTAGCATATTTGGCTTTGATTGACATTCAGGGTAACTTTGAAATATAATCTTGCAATATACATCAACGATGCAGTCGTTTTTACCCATCTGCTTGGCCCGTTGGCATGACGCACGGGGAGCGTAATATATTAAGTAACAGTGAATTCATACACCGTATGAAAATATGTCACACGACAGGAGAATCGAATAAGATGAGTGCTAAGGAAATCATTCTGACTCAAGAAGGCCTAAAGAAGCTTGAAGAGGAACTGGAAGTCCTCAAGTCGGTTAAGCGTCGTGAAGTGGCTGAACGGATTAAGGTCGCTATCGGTTACGGAGATATAAGCGAGAACTCTGAGTATGAGGACGCCAAGAACGAGCAAGCCTTCATCGAAGGTCGAGTAATTACGCTGGAGAAAATGCTGCGTAACGCCCGTATTATCAACAGCGATGAGATTAACACTGAAACTGTGAGCATCGGTTCAACCGTAACGGTCGAGGATCTGGAATATGGCGATTCGACTGAATATGCGATCGTAGGCTCCGCGGAGTCTGATCCGCTGCAGAACAAAATTTCGAATGAAAGTCCGGTAGGCAAAGCGATTCTGGGTAAGAAAAAAGGCACTGTCGTAGACGTCAGCGTACCCGCCGGCATTATTCAATATAAAATCGTCGATATTAAAAAATAAGGTTTGCACTGCGATTGTTTTCAGAAAGCTTCCTTAGCGGAAGCTTTTTGAACGTTTCAAGCGGTGTTGAGGAGATGAATGAAGTGGACGAGCACAACAATGTGGTAGAGCAAGAGCAGGAGCTAAGCGAGCTTCTACAGATTCGTAGGGACAAATTGGACGAGCTTCGCTCTCTGGGGATTGATCCATTCGGAGGCAAATTCGAGAGAACGCACAATGCCAAAGACATTGTGGCGGCTTATGAATCGCTCACTAAAGAAGAGCTGGAAGCTAAGGCTGTTAAGGTCAGCATAGCTGGCCGAATCATGCAGAAGCGCGGAATGGGTAAAGCTGGTTTTGCCCACATTCAGGATCTGAGCGGCAAGATTCAAATCTACGTCCGTAAGGATACAGTCGAGGAGAATAAATTCGCGGCTTTTGAATTGCTTGATATCGGTGATATCGTAGGCGTTCATGGTGTTGTCTTCAAGACGAACACGGGAGAGGTATCAGTTAAAGCGCAAGATGTTGATGTGCTGACGAAATCCCTTCTTCCATTGCCGGATAAATTCCATGGATTGAAGGACGTTGAGCTTCGTTACCGCCAGCGTTACGTTGATCTGATTGTGAACCCAGATGTACAGCAGACGTTCATCTATCGTTCCCGCATCATCCAATCCATGCGTCGTTACCTCGATTCCAAAGGATATTTGGAAGTTGAAACTCCGACGCTGCACTCTATTCCAGGTGGAGCTGCGGCTCGTCCATTCATTACTCATCACAATGCGCTTGATATGCAGCTATATATGCGTATCGCGATTGAGCTTCACTTGAAACGTCTGATTGTCGGTGGCTTGGAGAAGGTATATGAGATCGGCCGGGTATACCGGAACGAGGGCATGTCGACTCGCCACAATCCAGAGTTTACGATGATCGAGCTTTATGAGGCGTATGCAGATTACAAAGACATTATGGCGCTCACTGAGAATCTGATTGTGCATATTGCGCAAGAAGTGCTTGGTACGACCAAGATCGTCTATCAAGGGCAAGAGATTGATCTTACGCCACAATGGCGTCGTGTATCGATGGTGGATCTTGTGAAGGAAACGACAGGTGTGGACTTCAGTGTAGAGATGAGTGATGAGGAAGCTCACCGTCTAGCGAAGGAGCACAAAGTTCCTGTTGAGCCGCATATGACATTCGGACACATTCTTAATGCGTTCTTCGAAACACATGGTGAGCACACGCTTATCCAGCCGACGTTTGTTACAGGGCATCCTGTTGCAATCTCTCCTCTGGCCAAAAAGAATGCCGATGATCCGCGCTTCACAGATCGCTTCGAGCTGTTCATCGTTGCCAGAGAGCATGCGAATGCATTCACAGAGCTTAATGATCCAATCGATCAGCGCAGCCGCTTCGAATCTCAGCTTGTTGAGCGTGAGCAAGGCAATGATGAAGCGCACGAGATGGACGAAGACTTCATTCGTGCTCTTGAATACGGCCTGCCGCCTACCGGTGGACTCGGTATCGGCGTTGACCGTCTTATTATGCTACTTACTGATGCACCTTCCATTCGTGATGTACTGTTGTTCCCACATATGCGTGAACAGCGTGCGGGCGAATAGAGAAGCTTACACCGCTTGGGGACTATACCCCAAGCGGTTTTTTTGTGTGATTACATTGACCGACCTCCTATTTTCCTTTAAAGTTGAAATGTATTTTTAGGAAGAAATAGGCTGAAAATAAACAATCATACTTTGAGCAGAGGTGAGGGTGCTGTTGATGTGGAAAACTGCCTTGCGAGCTGTAATGATCTTGTTATTGCTCTTGTTGGGAATGGTGCCTGCAACGCTTGGGCATGCTGAAAGTCAGAATATGGTTAGCAATCCAGGGTTCGAGCAAGGTCAAGGCAGTGTGCTTGAGGCGTGGACTCAGGATGTATGGCTGTCTGGCAGTGAAGCTACACAGTTCTCCGTTGAGCGAAATAATACGCATTCAGGCAGCGGTTCCGCGAGCATTCATAATGTGCAGCCCAACCATGCCAAATGGGTGCAATCCATTGAGGTTAAGCCTAATACCTACTATCATGTTACCGGATGGGTGAAGGTTGCACAGGCGGGAGAAGGCGCATCCGGAGCTAATATTTTTGTTCTGGGCGTTAATGGGACATTCCCGGAATATTCGAGTACAGGTGGCGAGTGGAAGTCACTCTCCTTCTATGGACAGACTGGACCTGATCAGAAGGAGCTGAAGCTCGCTATAGGACTAGGCGGCTATGGCAGTCTGAATACGGGACAAGCTTGGTTCGATGATTTGGCTATGATGGAATTATCAGGAGCACCGGAAGGTGCGGAGGTCATTTCTTTCGTGCCTTCAGATACGAGTGGCGAGGCGGCACCATCCGATCAAGAGGTTGATCCTAAGAAAATATCAGCTTTTCCTGTATTGGCGGTGTCTGCATTATTCGGGGCATTATTCCTTATCCTCTATAACAGAAAACTTCGTCAGCCTATTTCTTTGAATGAGAATAGGTCAGATCCATATCTAGCTAATCGGAATGTGCTTATTGCTGTCTTATTCATCGCATTCGTCTTCCGAATTGGTATCGCAGTAAGAATACCAGGCTACGTTCCTGACTTGAATACCTTTATGTTCTGGGCTAATCACGCTTATGAGAACGGCATAGCGAACTTCTACCAGGAAGGGCTGTTCGCTGACTACCCGCCAGGCTATTTGTACGTGCTATATGTATTAGGAGCAATTAAGTCGCTGCTTGGCCTTGATCCTGCTTCGGACGGTGCCAGAGTTCTATTCAAGCTCCCTGCTATTCTTGCAGATATCGCAACGAGCTGGATCATCTACCAGTTCAGCAAGAAGAAGCTTGGCTATTCGGCGGCAGCCGGACTTGCCATGCTGTATGTTTGGAATCCCGCTATATGGGTGAATTCTGCTGCATGGGGGCAAGTAGACTCTATCTTTGCTCTAGTCCTGGTGCTCGCTATTCATGGCATTGCGAATAATCGCGTCGAGCGAGGCTCTATCTGGTTCGCTATTGCTGTCTTAATTAAGCCGCAGGCCTTGATCTTCACACCAGTGCTGCTCTTCGCATTCTGGCATAAGAAAGAATGGAAACGAACAGCGATCAGCATCCTTTACGGCATCATAGCTTATCTGGTGCTCGCAATTCCGTTCTTCTGGAATAATGGCGGCATCATAGGGATGATTGATCTCTATAAAACAACATTATCTTCATATCCGTACGCAACACTCAATGCCTTCAATCTATACGCCTTAACTGGCGGCAATTGGGCAGCACTAGAGGACACTTGGCTTGGGCTGAGCTATGGAGCATGGGGCAATATTGGGATTGGATTTGCAGTTATTATGGCAGCGTGGCTCTCGCTGAGAGGTCCACAGAAGCGGGATTTATCGAAATCCTATTATATTGCGCTGATCCTTATTACAATCGTATTTATATTGTCGGCCAAAATGCATGAGCGTTACTTGTTCCCGGCTATTCTGCTTGCCGTATTCGCCTATATAGCCGAACAGGATCGTCGTATTCTACATGTCCTGCTGGGACTCAGCATTACCGGCTTCGTGAATGTTGGTTATGTACTTGCGTTCAGTGAGGTGAATCAGCATCCGGCCGGGGACGGCATCGTTATTCTATGCTCCATTGCTAACATTGCTCTGCTTATTTATATGCTGTATGTCGGCTATGATATCTATATCAGGAACAGGCGTCATTCTGCTTCGCCCATCACAGCTGAGGAGCTGCGCGAGGCAGATGCACAGCTCCTCAAGGAAGTTCATCCTGCAGTGAAGGGGCATCCTTCGGAGAGCAGCCCCAAGCTGAAATTCCATAAGAAGGATTGGCTCTGGATGTCTGTTATCACAGCGCTGTATGCTGTTGTTGCTTTGTGGAGCCTAGGCTCTACGCAGAGCTTAGGCAGCGGCTGGAAAGCAGAGACTGTTGGTCAAAGCTTCTATGTCGACTTCGGTCAGTCGGTACAGCTGGAGCAGGTGAATAGCTTCGGTGGTGTCGGAACCGGCAAATATAAGCTGGAGTTCGGAGAAACGCCGGATGTGTGGGTGTCACCAATCGAGGTGGAGCAGGAGGTAGGGGACAATCTGAAGTGGACGAGCCAGACCGTTGATCTGCAGGCGCGTTATGCCAAGATCACTGTCGTATCAACCGGCTTTTCCATGCAGGAGATAGCTTTCTATAGTAAGGGGAGCAAGGAGCCTCTCGTGATCCAGACTGTGCAGGATCTCGATGTGGGAACTAGTGCTTCGGCAGACTCGTCAGCCGGCCGCTTATTTGACGAACAGTCGCATGTCTCTTATCAAGCTAATTATATGAACGGTACGTACTTCGATGAGATCTACCATGCACGAACCGCTTATGAGCATCTCGAAGGAATAAAAGCCTACGAGAATACGCATCCTCCGCTTGGCAAGCTGCTGATAGCGCTAGGAATTAAGCTGTTCGGATTAAGTCCGTTCGGCTGGCGAATTATCGGTACCTTGTTCGGCATTGCGATGATTCCGCTGCTGTATCTGTTTGCGCTGCGAATCTTCCGCAAGAGCGGTTATGCCATTGCAGCTTCGCTGCTGCTGGCAGCGGAGTTTATGCATTTTACACAGACACGGATTGCAACGATTGATGTATACGGCGTATTCTTCATTATGCTGATGTTCTATTTCATGTATAAGTTCTATTCGATGAGCTTCTACCAGTACTCACTCCGTAAGACGCTCGTGCCTTTGTTCTGGGCAGGTCTCTTCTTCGGAATTGGCGTAGCATCGAAGTGGATTGTTCTGTACGGCGGTGCTGGCCTTGCTGTCATGCTCGGGATCGTGCTCTTCGAGCGATATCGGCAATATGCAGCAGCTAAGCGTGCATTGGCAGGGAATGGGAAGCAAAAGAAAGATGCTGAAGCTTATCGCCGTGTTGTTCGAGCGTTCCCGCGGTACACGATTCTTACTTTAGTGAGCTGTATGGTCTTCTTCGTCGTTATACCGCTCATTATTTATGCTTTGTCCTACATCCCCGTCTTAGCGGTGGAGGGTGACAGCTATACACTGACTAGATTGATCGATTACCAGAAGCATATGTTCGATTATCATAGTCAGCTGGTAGCGACGCACCCGTATTCCTCGCAGTGGTGGGAATGGCCGCTCATGAAACGTCCGGTATGGTATTACAGCGGCAAGAACTTGATGGACCCAGCTGATATCTCGGCTATATCTGCTTTTGGCAATCCGCTGATTTGGTGGACAGGTCTATTCGCTGTTATCGGTGCGCTGTACCTGAGCCTAAAACGCAAGGATAAGAGGATGTATATCCTATGGATCGCTTATCTGTCGCAATACCTGCCGTGGATGCTCGTTCCTAGGCTGACGTTTATTTATCATTATTTTGCCATGGTGCCGTTCATGATTCTTGCGATTGTCTATATGTTCAAGCTGATTGAAGAGAAGAGACCGCAGCGGCGATGGATAAGGTACATCTATGTAGGTGGAGCTGTACTGCTGTTTATTTTATTTTATCCCGTGCTCTCCGGTATGGAAGTAAGTCGAGAGTATGTCGCTTATACACTGAGATGGTTCCATTCCTGGGTGTTCTTCAGTTAATGGGATAATCCGAGGAAGAGAATGATTCAGCGTAAGACAGGAGGGAAGAAGATGGCCGCTACTTATAGTATTATAGTGCCGATGTATAACGAGGAAGAGGTTATCGCGCATACGTATGCGAAGCTGAAGTCGGTAATGGACAGCTATAGAGAGCCCTACGAGCTTATCTTCATTAATGACGGTAGCAGAGACAGAACGGTTGAGATCGTCGATTCCATCTGCCAGCAAGATAGCCATGTTCGGCTCATTAATTTCTCTCGGAATTTCGGCCATCAGATTGCAATTACTGCCGGCATGGACTATGCGCAAGGCGATGCGGTCATTATTATAGACGCTGATCTGCAGGACCCTCCTGAAGTTATGCTGCTTATGATCGAGAAGTGGAAGGAAGGCTATGAGGTCGTCTATGGTAAAAGGCTGAAGCGCAAAGGCGAGAGTGTGTTCAAAAAAGTAACCGCCATGCTATTCTACCGAACGATGAGGAGCTTAACCAACTTCGATATACCGATGGATACAGGCGACTTCCGCCTGATCGATCGTAAAGTATGCGACGTGCTTCGCGGGTTGAAGGAGAAGAACCGCTTCGTCAGGGGGCTGGTCAGCTGGGTTGGATTCCGTCAGACGATGGTCGAGTATGTTCGTGAAGAACGATTCGCTGGTGAGACGAAGTATCCACTGAAGAAAATGATCAGCTTCGCCGTGGACGGGATTACCTCCTTCTCGTATAAGCCATTAAAAATCGCCACGTACTTCGGGTTCACCTTATCGCTAACAAGCTTCTTGTATCTGCTGGTCGTGTTGTTCCAGAAGCTGTTCACTACTGCCAATATGCAAGGATGGACATCAATCGTTGCGATCAATCTATTGTTCAACGGCATCATTCTGATGCTGCTCGGCGTAATTGGTGAGTATATTGGGCGTATCTACGATGAATCGAAGAATAGGCCTCTATATATAGTAAGAGAAACACAGGGGTTCCAAGCGGAAGAGCAGGCAAGCACCAAGGATGAAGATCGCGAGCATGAGTATGTCCGTTGAAGCTGCACAGAGGAAGCAATCAGCTAAGCAGTTTATTCTGTTCAATCTAGTTGGTGTAATGAACACGGCAGTTGATTTTATCGTGTATATGGTTCTGGTCTGGCTGGGCGTACATTATATTGCGGCTCAGATTGTATCCTATGCTTCGGGCATGGTGAACAGCTACATGATGAATTCTTGGTTTACCTTCAAAAAACAGTCTGCACCTCTGTCATCGGTTGGAAACGATAAGAAGCTCGATCTGGGACAGGTTATTCGATTCGTTATTCTTAACTTAGCCGTTCTTGGTCTATCATTGCCTCTGTTGTACTTGCTTAAGGAGCAGTGGGGGTTGAACGCTTGGCTTGCCAAGCTTCTTGTTACGGGTGCAACTCTAGTGGTGAACTTCATAGGCAGTAAACGATGGGTATTCAGAGTGAGGAGTTAGATAGGGAGCAGGTCTGCGTATGATGCGTAGACCTGCTCTTTCTGTAGGAAGAATCTTAGCGTGTTATATAGAAGATAACTGTAGGGGGGACGTGGGGAATCTATGAAGGTTGGAGTCTATTATAGGAATATAAAAGAATCTATAAAAACATATAAAATAAAGCTTGCAATCGAATAGGCGCTTGTGATATATTATATGAGTCGCCGCTGAGACATACGGCGAGAACGAGAGAAACAAAACAAGAAGAATTGTTCTTTGAAAACTGAACAACGAGCGAAACTGCCCCATAGATT